>JAEEIO010000117.1 GCA_016281405.1 Clostridiales bacterium
CTCGATAAGCATAAATCCTACGAAGAGTATATCGACGCCAAGAAAAACGTCTTTTTATATCAGTCTCCCGCCGACCGCCTCGTCATAAACGCCGATAACGCCGTCACCGCCGCCTTCGGTAAGGAGGCCAAGGGCGAGGTCATGGCCTTCAGCTACGCCGGACTTGACGGCGCCGCCGTCACCCTCGATAAAAACGGTATTATACGCTTTAAGGGCGAGCCCTTCCTTGACAGAAAAGAGATAATCCTCCCCGGCGACCACAACGTCGAAAACTATATGGCCGCCATAGCCGCCGTAGGCGACCGCGTCGGACGCGACGCCGTCAGAGAGGTCGCGGCGACCTTTAAGGGCGTCCGCCACAGAATAGAGCTCGTCCGCGTCAAAGACGGCGTCCGCTTCTATAACGATTCCATAGGCACAAGCCCCACCCGCTCCGCCGCGGGACTCAAGTCCTTCGATAAGAAAATTATTCTCATAGCGGGCGGCTACGATAAGCACCTCGACTATACCGACTTCGGCAAGATCGTCGCCTCTCATGTAAAACTCCTCGTTTTAACGGGCGACACCGCCCCCAAGATCAAAAAAGCGGCTCTCGACGCCCTCCCCACGCTTCCCGTCGTCGACGCCCCCGACTTCGAGTCGGCCGTCCGCGCCGCTGCGGACGCCGCCGTAAGCGGCGACGTCGTCATGCTCTCGCCCGCCTCGGCAAGCTTCGACCGCTTCAAAAACTTCGAGGAGCGCGGCGACCTCTTCTGCTCCATCGTAAACTCGCTTTGATAAAGGAAAAATTATGGACGTATTAAAAACGCTTGAAAAACTCACCTCCCTTTACCTCCCGTCCCCGGGCGGGAAGAAAAACACCGACGCGCTTGCGAAAGCGCTTTCCGAATACGCCGATAACGTCTCCGTCACAAGAGGCGGAAGCGTCATAATTACGGCAGGCTCGGGCAAAAAACGCGTCCTCGTCGACGCCCATCACGACGAGGTCTGCTTCATCGTCAGCGAAATAAAGGGAAGCTTCGTGAAAATTATTGACCCCTTCGGCGCCGACGTCCGCGTGCTCCCCGCGGGACGCCTCACGATACTCGGCGAAAAGCCCGTCGCGGGCGTCTGCTTCGCCATGCCGCCGCATTTGCTCAAAGACGACGAGCGCGGCAAAAACCTCCCCGCCGACAAACTCTGTATCGACACGGGTCTCCCCGAGGCCACCCTCAAAAAGCTCGTCTTCCCGGGCGCGCCCGTCTGCTACCCGCGCCGTTTCGAGAAGCTCGAAAACGGACGCGTCGCCGCCGCGGCCTTGGACGACCGCATAGGCTGTCTTCTCAACTTAATGCTTTACGAAAGCCTCAAAAAAGACTGCCCCGAGGATATAACCGTCGACTTCGCCTTCGCCTCCGAGGAGGAGCGAAGCGGCAGGGGAGCCGAGACCGAGGGCTTCGGCCGCGGTTACTCCGAAGCCTTGGCCTTCGACGTCACCTTCGCGACCGACCCCGCCGTAAGCGAGAAAAAAGCGCTCGCCTTAGGCTCAGGCGCCGCCATCGGCGTCTCGCCGATACTCGACCGCGCCATGTCCGACGCGCTTATTAAAATCGCCAAAGAAAACGGCATCCCCCACACCGTCGAGGTGATGGGCGGCCGCACCGGCACCGACTGCGACTCCCTCTCGACTCGCGAGGGCGGCATAAAAACGGCGCTCGTCTCGGTCCCCATAAGAAGCATGCACACCCCCGTAGAGCTGTGCGACCCCGCCGATATCGACGCCGCTTTTAAGCTTTGCGACCTTTTCTTAAGGAGGGAAGCGTTATGAGACTCCTCAAAAAACTCTGCGAGCAGGACGGCCTCTCGGGCATGGAAGAAGACGTCTTCTCCTTGATAATCTCCGAGATAAAAGACTTTGCCGACTTGACCCGCGACGGCTTCGGCGACCTGATAGCCACCGTGAAAGGCAAAAAACGCCCGAAAAAAGTCGCCTACTTCGCCCACGCCGACGAAGTCGGACTTATGATAAAAGATTACGATCAGGGCGGCTTCGCGAGCTTTTCCTGCGTCGGCGGCATAAACCCCGCCGTCTTACAGGGCAAGGCCTTCCGAGCGGGCAAATATAAAGGCGTTTCGGGACTCGCTCCCGTCCACCTTGTCGACGACGAAGAGATGTTCTCGACCAAACTGAAGGCCTTCGATATGTTCCTCGATTTCGGCTTCAAAACCAAAGAAGAGGCGCTTGAAAAGCTCCCCTTAGGCAGCCCCGTCGCCTTCGACGAGCCCTTCTATATAAGCGGAAATCAGATATTCGCCAAGGCCCTCGACGACCGTATCGGCTGCCGCATCCTTATCGATATGATTAAATCCCGCCCCGAATACGAAACGACCTTCGTCTTCACCAAATGCGAGGAGACGGGCACCCACGGCGCCCGCGCCGCCTCCTTCGCCGTGAAGCCCGACGTCGCCGTCGTGCTCGAATGCACCACCTCGGCCGACACGCCCGACGACCGCGGCGGCAAGGCCGTTACGCTTATCGGCGGCGGCGCCGTCATATCCTACCGCGACGGCGGCACGATGTATGACCTCGGCCTCTATAAAAAGGCCTTGGAGACGGCCGAAAAACACGGAATAAAATACCAGACCAAGACGATGGTCGCGGGAGGCAACGACTCCCGCTCGATCCAGACCGCCTGCGAGGGCGCGGCCGTCGCGGCTTTTTCGGTTCCCGCGAGGAACCTCCACGCCTCGGTCTCCACCGCCTCAAAAAAAGACTACGAAGCCGTCCGCGACCTCGCCGTTTACTTCAATAACGAGATCGGCCTCCGCTGAAGAAAAGGAGATAAAAATATGGAAAAACTTTTTGAAAGCTTCAAAAAACTAACGACCTTCGCCGCCCCCTCGGGCCACGAGGCCGCCTTCAACGCCTACCTTGCCAAGGAGGCCGAAAAATACTGCGACTCTGTCCGCTTCGATAAACGCGGAAACCTCATATGCCGCAAAGCGAACGAAGGCGCCGAAAAGCTTATTCTGGCGGCCCACGCCGACGAAATCGGCATACTCGCCATGTATGCCGAGGATAACGGCTACTACCGTTTCGCCGTCATGGGCGGCGTTCAGAAAAGCGGCTTCCTTTTCCGCCGCGTCGTATTTCAAAACGGCGTGACGGGCGTCGTCTTGCAGGAAGAGGGCGAAAAGCCCGAGGCGCCCGACGTAAATAAAATGTATATCGACATCGGCGCCGCCTCCAAAAAAGAGGCCGAAAAAATGCTCCCGCCCTGCACCGCGGGCGTATTCCTCACCGAGCCCGCTTTACAAGGCGCCCGCCTCGTCTCCCGCGCCATAGACGATAAGATCGGCTGCCTCATTTTACTCGAACTGATGAAGACCGAAAAAAGCCGCTTCGACCTCTATTTCTGCTTCACCGTCGAAGAAGAACTCGGACTCCGCGGCGCCCGCACCGTCGGCAACGCCATACTTCCGGATATCGCCATAGCCGTCGACGTCTCGGGCGCCTCCGACGTCATCCCCGAAAAGCGTAAAAACATAAAACTCGGCGGCGGCGCGGCCTTGAAGATAATCGACCGCGGCATAGTGAGCGACGCCGAACTTATCAAAGAACTTTCCGCCATCGCCAAAAAGAATAAAATAGCCTCGCAGACCGACGTAGCCGAATACGGCCGCACCGACGCCGCCGAACTTCAATACGTCGGCGAGGGCGTGCGCGCGGGCGTCGTCTCCGTCCCCATCCGCTACTGCCATACCGCCGTCGAAACGGCCGATATGAAGGACGTCGAGGCCGTCATAGCCCTCCTCGAAAAATACATCGCAAAATGATAGAAACCGTTAAAGAAGGCACGTTGCCTTGTGACCTTATAGCCGAAAAAGGCTCCGCCGCCGTCTATTTTCTCGATCCCACGGGCCGTTTTTACCGTCTCCGCCGCGAAAGCGAGACCGTCGGACTTATCCTCCTTCGCGGCCCCTCCTTTTATCATATTTCTTTCCTCCCCGAAACCCCCGACGAAAGGGAAGAGCTCTTCGCCTTCGCCGACGTCTCGGGCGCGAAAGAAATAATCTCCGACCTTCCCTTCGAAGGCTCCATACCCCTGAAAGTCCTCGCGCTTCCGTCCCTCTCCCCGCGTGAGACCGAAATGCCGATAAAGGAGGCCTCGGGCCGCCTTTACGACGGCGTTTACCGCCTTCTTTCCTCGGTCGGCTTCCCGCTTCCGGACTTCGACGAATACTACGTCACCGCCTTCGCCCGCGCAAAAAAAGGCGCCCCGACCCTCGTCGCCCTCGACGGCGAACGGGTCGCCGCCACCGCCTCGGTATTGTTTTCGGGCGAAAAATACGCCCTTCTCGGAGCCGTGGCCACCGACCCCGACTACCGTAAACGCGGCCTTGCCGCCGCCCTTGTCTCGAAGTGCGCCGCCCGCGTCCTTGCCGACGGAAAAACCCCTATTATCACCTGCTTCACCGAAAACGCCGAGCGGCTCTATAAAAGCCTCGGCTTTACTGACGCCGCCCTCCTTTACAAAAAAATGCGTCGGGACTTTGAAAAAAGTTCTTGACAAATCAAAAAAGCGGTATTATAATAAACGAAGTCAAAAGCGTATGAGCGGAAACAAGTAAGCCGTTTTGAAGCCTCAAGAGAGCTGTCGGTCGGTGCGAGCACAGCGGATAGAAACGGTCGAATACCTTCCGCGAGCTTATTTCCCGAAAGAACGCAAGTAGGGGAATACGGGTCAGCGCCCGTTACAGCGTTTCACCGCGGATCCTGGCGGACAGTTCGCGGTGAGTGAGGCCTTTTTCGTAAGGAAAGGGCGAATATGAGGTGGTATCGCGTTTACAAGACGTCCTCTGTATTAAAAATACGGGGGACGCTTTTTATTTCCCCCGAACGCCTCAAAAAGGCGGGAAAGGAAAGACACTTATGGCAGTAAAAATCATCATCCTCGTGGTCTTCACGGCGATAACCGTCGGCATAGGCTTCTTATGCCGTAAAAACGCCGAAGGCCTCGGAAACTTCGTCCTCGGCGGACGAAAAATAGGCCCGTGGCTCTCGGCCTTCTCCTACGGCACAAGCTACTTCTCGGCCGTCGTCTTCATCGGCTACGCCGGACAGTTCGGCTGGAACTTCGGCGTCTCGGCCGTCTGGATAGGCCTCGGAAACGCCTTCATCGGCTCGCTTCTCGCGTGGGCAGTCTTAGGCAAGCGCACCCGCCTTATGACCAAGCACCTTGACGCCGCGACGATGCCCGACTACTTCGCAAAGCGCTTCGACAGCCGCGCCCTCAAGATCTTCTCTGCAATCATCATATTTATATTCCTGATACCCTACTCGGCCTCGGTCTATAAAGGCCTCGGCGGCATCTTCTCGATGGCCTTCGGCATCGATTACACCTGGTGCCTTATCGGCATGGCCGTCTTAACGGGCATTTACGTCGTCCTCGGCGGCCTTGTCGCCACGGCGGTAAACTCTTTGGTTCAGGGCATTATAATGCTCGGCGGCATAGTCGCGATACTTATCTGCGTCTTCAACGTCAACGGCGGCCTCTCCGAGACCCTCGTCAAACTCTCGCAGATAACCAGCGAGCAGGCCCCGACCTTAAACGGCGCCTTCGTCTCGATGTTCGGCCCCGACCCGCTCTCTTTGATAAGCGTCGTGATTCTCACCAGCCTCGGCCCGTGGGGACTTCCTCAGATGATACAGAAGTTCTACACCATCAAAAACGCCAAGGCCATCCTCCCCGGCGCCGTCATTTCGACCGTTTTCGCCGTCATAGTGGCGGGCGGCTCCTACTTCCTTGGCGGCTTCGGCAGACTCTTCTACAGCGAAACGCCCGTCATCTTTGACGACGTAGTCCCCACCATGCTTCAGACGGCGCTCCCCGACGCGCTTATCGGCGTCGTCCTCGTCCTGCTTCTCTCGGCCTCCATGTCGACCCTCTCGTCCCTCGTCCTCACCTCGAGCTCGACGATAACCATTGACTTCTTAAAACCCGTTTTCAAGAGCAAGACGCTCGAAGACGGCAAAAAGCAGGTCGTCGTGATAAGAATACTCTGCGTCCTTTTCGTCATCCTCTCGCTCGTCATCGCCCTCTTCCCGAACGCGCTTATAACGAGCCTCATGAGCCTTTCGTGGGGCACCCTCGCGGGATGCTTCTTGGGCCCCTTCCTCTTCGGACTGTATTACAAAAAGGCCACAAAGCTTTCTGTCTGGGCGTCGATGTTCGCGGGACTTGCCTTAAACGTCTCGAACCTCTTCTTGAAGTTCACGACTCCCACCATGGCGGGCGCCGCCTCCATGATACTCTCCCTCCTCCTCGTGCCTCTCGTGAGCCTTATTTCCAAAAAGCCTTCGGAAGAGCACGTCGTCTCGGTCTTCAAATGTCTTGACCGCGAGAGCGTCATCGAAGCCGAAAAAGAAAAGAATTATTAAACTAAAAAACGTCGCCGCAAGCTTTTGCTTGCGGCGGCTTTTTATATCCGCACCGAAAAAACCTGTTGACACGCCCCCGCATATAGATATATAATATATATAATCAAACATAATTCGGAGGTTGTCGCTATGAATAACCGCAAAAGATACGTCATAGTTTTGCTTGCCATCCTTATCGCCGTAACGGCGATCCTCGCGGGATGCGATAATAACGCGATAAAGGCGGAACCGATAATGCACGAAGGAAAGCAAATTATAATCGACCCCAACTTTTCAAACGGCTTCAACGTCCGCGGCTTAAGCAGCATGACCGACGGCGCCAAGGTCTTCGGCAAATTCGATTACGGCAACTCCGCGTTAGAGCCCAAGTGGACTTTCAGCCAGTGGTGGGCAAAAGAAAGCATCCTTGACGGCGGCGCCGAAAAACTTCGGGACGGCAGCTGGCGCTATTACGACTCCACCAAGGAGCTTACCGTCAACGTCAAAGCGGGACTTCTCAAACAGAAGGTCGTCGCCTCGAAAAACTACGACGCCCCGAGACGATCGAACGAAATGTGGATTCACGAGCTTTGCGAACTCACGCTCGCAGGCAACTTCTTGTCCGATAGAGAGAAACTTGCCGACTACCGCCTCGCCGACATGAAAGAGCTTTGGTTCACGGGCCGCTTCAAACTCACCTGTTTTGTCGATTATATGGGCGAAGAGGCCGTCGCGGGTATGCACGCCGCCCAGTATACATGCTTTATCAATATGCAGAATTTAAATAACAATCCCGAAAAGGACGCGGGCTTCGACACAGTTATGCACTTCGGCCTTCCGATTTTCGATAACAGACGCGAATATACGTCTCTTTACGCGGCCAAAGACGCCACCTCTCAAAACTATATTTACTCTCTGGCAAGCGATGAATATATGTCCTCGTCCTTCTTTAAAGACGGCGCACCCTACGGCTCCGAGGACAATGAGTGGATTACCATAGACGTCGATATTCTCCCCTACCTGAAAAAAGCGTTTGACCGCGCCAAGAGAAGCAAAGCCATGTCCGAAACCGACTGGGAGGAACTCTACGTCGGCGCGCTGTCTGTCGGCTGGGAAGTCCCCGGCACCTACGACGTTGAAATGTGGGTAAAAGACCTCGCCCTTTACGCGGTAAAATAAAACCAAAAAAGAGGCTCCTCTGGAGAGGAGCCTCTTTTTTTATTTATCTCTGTATTCTTCCATTCCCATTTTAACGGTGAGGTCGTGAAGACTCTTTTCAAACTGCGCCCTCGTTATCGCGCCGTTTTTCAAAAAAGTCTCCAAAAGCTTTTTCTGTTCGAAATAAAGCGAAACCCGCTTTTTGAAGCGGTCTTCTTCCATTTTACCCACTCCGTGAAAAAAATAATTATAATTCTTCCGCGCCGTCTCCCCGTATCCGGGAAAACCGTCCGTTTGATTTTATCACGGCTTTTAACGAAAGTCAATAAACTGTTATGCTTTTCAAGCGTCACGCCCGAAAGACTTTTTATAAAAAACTCTTTCATTTACTTGAATTATCTGTTATAATAATATAATAATCGAAACTATGCCCTTTTGAAGGAGGAAAACCTTTGGAATACGTGACGCTTATCCTCTCCGCCGTCGCCGCGGCCGCGGCCGTGGCGGCCCTCATAGTCGCCGTCTGCAAGAAGTCGGTCTCGGAGAAAAAGATAAAAGAACTTTTGAACGAGCGGGCCTCCCGCGACGCCGAGCTCAGAAACGCCGATAAAGACCATATCGTCGCCATGATAAAGACGAGCGCCGAGAATCAGAACAACGTCGTCGAGACCCTCCGCCGCTCCGTCTCCGATTCGTCGGCGCAGATGGACGCCCGCTTCGAGGCCTTCTCCAAAAACACCGACGCCAAGTTCGAGGCCTTAAAGACCTCCAACGACCAGAAACTCGGCGAAATAAAAACCGTCGTCGACGAAAAACTACAGAAGACCTTAAACGAACGCTTCACCCAATCCTTCGAGACCGTCTCCAAGAGCCTCGCCTCGGTCCAGCAGGGACTCGGCGAAATGAAGGAACTCGCCTCCGACGTCGGCGACCTCAAAAGCGTCATGACCAACGTCAAGACGCGCGGCGGCCTCGGCGAAATACAGCTCGAATCGATACTCGCCGAGATCCTCCCGAAAACTCTCTGGGAGCGGCAGTATAGAATATCGCCCGCCAAAAACGAAGCCGTCGACTTCGTCGTAAAACTGCCCGGCAGCGGCGAGACCCCCGTCCTGCTCCCAATCGACTCCAAGCTCCCCGTCGAAGACTATAAGCGTCTCGTCGCGGCGAACTCGGCGGGCAATAGGGAAGAGGCTGCGAAGGCCCGCAAATCGCTCGAGGCGAGAATAAAGGAAGAGGCTAAGGATATCTCCGATAAATACATAAAGCCTCCCCTTACCACCGACTTCGCCCTCATGTATCTCCCCTTCGAGGGACTTTACGCCGAGGTGACCGAATCGGAGCTTCACGAAACGCTCCGCCGCGATTACAGAGTCAACGTCACCGGTCCCTCGACCGTCGCCGCCTTCTTGAACAGCCTTCAGCTCGGCTTCCGCACCCTTGAGATACAGAAGCGCTCGGGCGAGGTATGGCGCACTCTCGGTGCCGTCAAGACCGAATTCGAAAAATTCGGCGGACTTCTCGAAAAAACGCAGAAAAAACTCAACGAGGCGAGCGGCGACCTCGAGACCCTTATCGGCACCCGCTCCAACATGATAAGAAGGTCTCTGAAAAGCGTCTCCACCCTCCCCGACGACGAGAGCGCCGAACTGCTCGCCGCGTCCGACGAGCCCGCGCTCCCCGACTCCACCGAAATCTGAAAAACCGGACGTGAGGCAACTTGGCAGGTTTTTTGAAAAAACTCATAAAACCCCTTGACCTGCCGCTTTTGGCGGCATGCCTCTTGGCGTCCGCCGCGGGCATGGTGCTTATCTTTTCCGCCCTCGAAAGTCCGCCCGCGGGCATCTCCCAAAGCAGATACATGATAGTTCAGGGCGTCGCCACGGCCGTAGGACTCGCGTTAGCCGTCGTCATATCGTTAATAGACTATAACTTTTTCCGTCCCTTCACCAAATTCTTCATCCCCGTCGGCGCGGCCGCCCTCGTCCTCACGGGACTGTTCGCCCCCGAGATATCGGGCAACCACAGCTGGATAGACTTAGGCATCACCTACGTCCAGCCCGCCGAATTCATAAAACTGCTGTATATCGTCACCCTCGCGGCGCATATAGATAAACTCGGCGACGATATAAACCGCCCCAAAAACTTCATCTTCCTCCTTCTCCACGCGGGCGTCTATATCGCGGGCGTGCTCGTCGAGGAGGATATGGGCATGGCGACCATATATATCCTGATTTTCGTCATAATGCTCGTCTCGGCGGGACTTCGCGTAAAATATATGCTTCTCGCGGGGGCCCCCGTCGTCGCCGCCTTGCCGCTTATCTGGACCTTCGTCCTCAAAGACCGTCAACGTTTCCGCATCCTCACCCTTTTCGACCCGACGTTAGACCCCCTTGGCTACGGCTATCAGGTCATCCAGTCCAAGACGGCGATAGGCAGCGGCAAATTCTTCGGCGCCGGATTTATGCAGGGCGTCATGACGCAGACCAACATGATCCCCGCCAAGCACACCGACTTCATTTTCGCCGTCTGCGGCGAGGAATTCGGCTTCGTGGGATGTCTCGCGGTCATAGCGATACTCCTTTTCATCGTCGGCAGGATATTTTACGACACCAAAAAATCCACCGATAATTTCGGACGCATGATTTTAGTCGGCGTTTCGGCCATGCTTCTGGTGCAGGCGGTAATAAATATCGGCATGTGCATAGGCATAACCCCCGTCATAGGCATAACTCTTCCGTTTTTCTCGGCGGGCGGCTCCTCTATGCTCTCTGTCTGGCTCGCCGTGGGACTCGTCCTGTCGGTCTTGCGCCACAGAAAGAAAAACTGGCAGGAAGCGCTTTAAGGCGGTGACGTTTTGCGGATTCTTTTCATAGCCGACGTCGTCGGCAAAGGCGGAACGGAGCTTTTATTAAAAAGACTCCCCGCCCTCAAAAACGAATATAAGCCCGACCTCACAATAGTAAACGGCGAAAACGCCGCGGCGGGCAACGGCGTCGACGCCTCCGCCGCCGACGCGATATTTTCGGCGGGAGCCGACGTCATAACGGGCGGCAACCACTCCTTCGACCGCCGCGACGACTCGCTTTTCGACCGTCCCTATATCCTCCGCCCGCTCAACTGGCGAACGGACGTCGGGAAGGGGAGCGCCGTTTACGACGCGGTAAGGTGGAAGGCGGCCGTCGTCTCCCTCTCGGGGACGGTAAATATGGTCGGAAACCACGAAAACCCCTTCCTCTCCGTCAAAGAAGAGATCAAAAAACTCAAAACCGAGACCGACACCGTCTTCGTCGACTTTCTCGCCGAGGCGACGAGCGAGAAAAAGGCCATGGGCCTTTGGCTTGCGGGCGAGGTCACTGCCGTAATAGGCACTCACACTCACTGTCAGACGGCCGACGCCGAAATAATAAACGGCACGGCGTATATAACCGACGCGGGATTTACGGGGTCGAAAAACTCGGTCCTCGGCGTCGCCCCGAAGGAAGTCGTCGAGCGCTTCGCCCTCGGGAGCAGGGAAAAGCTTTTACAGCTCGACGAGCCGCCCTATATGATAAACGGCGTATTTATTGAAACCGAAAACGGCAAAGCCGTTTCGATAGAAACCGTAATGAAAATATACCAAAGATAAGGAGTCTTTTGTTTGGAACTTCTCAAGTCGATTCTTCTCGGCATCATTCAGGGCCTCACGGAGTTTTTGCCCGTCTCGAGCTCGGGACATCTCGTGCTTGCGCAGGAGATATTCGGGCTCTCCTATAACGAGGCCGAAAACCTCGCCTTCGACGTCTTTCTGCATTTCGGCACCCTCGTCGCGATATGCGTCGTCTTCAGAAAGACCGTCTGGGGCATAATTAAGGCCTTTTTCACCTCGCTTAAAAAGCTTTTCACGGGCAAATACCGCTATTCGACGCTCGACAGATTCGAGAAAATGCTTCTTCTTATGATAATCTCGATAATCCCGCTCTTCGCCGTCCTTCTTCTCAAGGATCATATAGACGCCCTCTTCTCGAGCGTGCTTGCCGTCGGCATCTCGCTCATCGTCACGGCGGGACTTCTGTTCGTCGCCGATATGCTCACGAAAAAGCCCCGTAAGACCGTCGAGCCCAAGCCCCTTCACGGACTTATAATCGGCCTTTTCCAGGCCGTCGCGACGGTGCCGGGCATTTCGCGCTCGGGCTCGACCATCACGGGCGGACTGCTTTGCGGCCTTGATAAGAGCTTCGCGGTCGAATTCGCCTTCGTCATGTCCATCCCCGCCGTCCTCGGCGCCAATATACTCGAAATATTCAAAGTCGTCAAAAACGGTATGGAAACGCCCTTTGTCTACTGTCTTATAGGCGCGGCGGTCGCCGCCGTCGTCGGCGTCGGAGCCATCAAGCTCGTCGAGCTCGTCTCCAGAAAAAACAAGTTCGTCTTCTTCTCGATCTACTGCGCGGCGGTCGGACTTTTCGCCGTGATCTGGTCGATAGTCGTAAAATAAAAGGCTTTTAAGAAAGAAGGTCGTAAAATGGCCCAAAAAAGCAAGAATAAGAATAAAAATGCCGCGAGCCGGCCTCGTAAAAACGAGCCCGCCAAAAAGAAAAACACGGGCGCGCAGGTCGCGGGCGTTGCGCTTTTCTTTCTCGCCCTTGCCGTCGTCATCTCGCTCTTTTTCGACGTCGGCGGCGCGGGGACGTGGATCCGCTCCGTCCTCCGCGGACTCTTCGGCTTCGGCGCCTATCTGCTCCCGATAATCCTCGTCGTGAGCGGCGTCTACGCCGTTTTCCCGAAGACCGAGCGCCGCGGCGTCAAGCTTATCTGCGGCGCGATAATGTTCGCCTCGGTCTGCGGCGTCTTCGCCCTCTTTCACACCGACGGCATCGCCGCCGAATCCTTCACGGGCCTCACGGCCGAGCTCTATAACCTCGGCAGCGCCGAGCTCTTCTCGGGCGGCGTCGTGGGCGGCTACCTCGGCTACCCGCTGTCTTTGTGGCTCGGCGGAGTTTTCGCCGCGCTCATAATCTGCTTCATCCTCGTCGTTTCCCTCATCTATTACTGCGACGTCTCCCTCGCCGCCGTCTTCTCTAAAATCGGCGAGAAGATAAAAGCCTCCCGCGAAAAGAGAATGCTCGAAAAAGAGGAGCGCGCCGAGGCCGAAAAGAATAAAGAAAACGATATTTTCGGCGAGCCCGAAAAGAAAAGGAACGAACCCGTCATTAACGGCGTCGCCGATATCGACATCCCCGTCGACGACCCCCTGGAGCCCGAAAAGAAGAAAAAGAAGGAAAAAGAAAAGGATAAAAAACGCAGCGTCATCGACGTCCCCGTCGACTCTCCCGCCTCTCCGGCCATCCCCGACGGCCCCGCCGCGGAGGAGATCCCCGAAAAGATAACCGTCACCGCCGCCGAAAAGGCGGAAATGATAAAAGAGATAGAGGAAAAAGCGGGCGAAAAGCCCAAGGCCAAGCCCTACCGCTATCCGCCTCTCTCCCTCATATCCAAGGGCGAAGCCGATAACTTCGACGCCTCCGCCGAGATGCGTCAGATGGCCGAAAAGATAGTCTCCACGCTCGCCTCCTTCGGCGTCGAAACGAGAATAACCAATATCACGAGAGGCCCGTCCGTCACCCGATTCGAGCTCGTCCCCGGTATGGGCGTAAAAATAAGCAAAGTCGCAAACCTCTCTAACGACCTCGCGCTTGCCCTCGCCGCGAGCCGCGTGAGAATAGAGGCGCCCATACCCGGCAAGGCCGCCATCGGCATCGAGGTCCCCAACCGCAAGAGGACGACGGTCTACCTCCGCGACATCCTGAACAGCCGCGAGTTCACCACCTCCGAAAGCTTCGTCACCGCCGCTCTCGGCAAGGATATAGGCGGCATGCCCGTAATTATGGACATCGCCAAAATGCCCCACGTGCTCGTAGCGGGCTCCACAGGCTCCGGTAAATCGGTCTGTATCAACTCGATAATCGTTTCGCTCATCTATAAAGCCTCGCCCGAAAAGGTAAAGCTTATAATGATAGACCCCAAAATGGTCGAACTTTCCGACTATAACGGCATCCCGCACCTTCTCATCCCCGTCGTCACCGATCCGAAAAAGGCCGCGGGCGCGCTTTTGTGGGCCGTCGCCGAGATGGAAAAACGCTATCAGCTTTTAAGCGAAAACTCGGTCAGAGAGATATTTTCCTATAACGCCCTCGCCGAGAACGACCCCGAACTCGAGCCCATCCCGCAGATAGTCATAATCATCGACGAGTTTGCCGACCTTATGATGACCGCCCCCAAGGACGTTGAAGACGCCGTCTGCCGCATAGCGCAGAAGGCGAGAGCCGTCGGCATGCACCTCATAGTCGCCACCCAGCGTCCGTCCGCCGACGTCCTGACGGGTCTTATCAAAGCCAACATCCCCTCGCGTATAGCGTTTGCCGTCGCGAGCGGCCTCGATTCGAGGATCATCCTCGACCAGACGGGCGCCGAAAAGCTCATAGGCCGCGGCGATATGCTCTATAACCCCTTGGGCTGCGAAAAGCCGATAAGAGCGCAGGGCTGCTTCGTCCCCGATAAAGACATATCGGCCGTCATAGCCTTCGTCAAGGCCAACGGCACGGCCGCTTACGATGAAGGCGTTATAAAAGAGATCGAAAAGAACGCCGAACTGCAGGACAACAAGGGCAAGAAAAACGGCGGCGCCCCCGCCGAGGTCGGCGACTCCGACCCGATGACCGAAGAGGCGATAGACATCGCCATCGACGCCCGCACCGTCTCGACCTCCATGCTTCAGCGCCGTCTGAAACTCGGCTACGGCCGCGCCGCGAGAATAATCGACGAGATGGAGGAGCGCGGCATCGTCGGCCCGCCCGACGGCTCCAAGCCCCGCCAGGTCCTCATCTCCAAATCCGAATGGAACGAAATAAAACTGCGTCAGGCCGACGTTTCCGAAATGCAGGATAAAGTCTGAAAACGAAAGGATAAAATATCATGAGCGAATGCACCCACAACTGCGAGACCTGCGGGCAAAACTGCTCCTCAAGGTCAAATGAAAGCCTCAAAGCGGCCCCCCACGAGATGTCGCAGATCAAAAAAGTAATAGGCGTCGTCAGCGGCAAAGGCGGCGTCGGCAAATCGATGGTCTCCTCACTGCTTGCCGTCACCATGCGCCGCCGCGGCTTTGAAACCGCCGTGCTCGACGCCGACGTCACCGGCCCCTCCATCCCCAAAATGTTCGGCGTCAGGGATAAAGCCGAGGCCGACGGAAGCGGCATCTACCCCGGCCGCACCAAAACCGGCATAAAAATAATGTCCGTGAATATGCTCCTTGAGGACGACACCGACCCCGTCGTCTGGCGCGGCCCCGTCATAGCGGGCGCCGTCAAGCAGTTCTGGACCGACGTCATCTGGGAAGACGTCGACTATATGTTCGTCGATATGCCTCCCGGAACGGGCGACGTCCCGCTCACCGTCTTCCAGTCCCTCCCCGTCGACGCTATCGTCGTCGTCACCTCGCCCGCCGAGCTCGTCTCGATGATAGTCGCCAAGGCGGTCAAAATGGCCCGCCTCATGAATATCCCCGTCCTCGCCCTCGTCGAGAACATGAGCTATTTCGAGTGTCCCGACTGCCATAAAAAACACGATATTTTCGGCGAATCGAAGGCCGAAAAGACGGCGGAGGATTTCGGCGTCAACGTAGTCGCGAGACTCCCCGTCGACCGCAAACTCGCGGCCGCCTCCGACAAGGGCGCCGTCGAGCTTTTCGAAGGCGACTGGCTCGAGGGCGTGGCCGACGCCATCGAAAAACTGTAAAAGCGTTTTTTCTTTACAAACCGCCCCCGCGGTTGTATAATAATTGACAGACGATTCAAACAGGAGAATACCGATGAAAAAACTTATGCTCGGCAACGACGCCGTCGCCCGCGGCCTCTACGAAGGCGGACTCGTCTTCGCCTCAAGCTACCCGGGCACTCCCTCGACCGAAATAACCGAAACCCTTTCAAAATACGACGACGTTTACAGCGAATGGGCGCCCAACGAAAAGGTCGCCGCCGAGGCGGCCCTCGGAGCCTCCGTCGCGGGCGTCAGAAGCTTTTGCGGCATGAAGCACGTCGGCCTCAACGTCGCGGCCGACCTTCTCTACACCGCCTCCTACACGGGCGTAAACGGCGGCTTCGTTTTAGCTGTGGCCGACGACCCGGGTATGCACTCCTCTCAAAACGAGCAGGACAGCCGTCATCACGCCATAGCCTCCAAAACCCTCATGCTCGAGCCCTCCGACTCTGCCGAATGCCGCGACTTCGCCAAAGCCGCGCTGGAGCTCTCCGAACGCTTCGACACCCCCGTTATTTTACGCCTCTCGACCCGCGTTTCGCACTCGCAGTCGCTCGTCGAGGAAGGGGAGAGGCCCGCGCTTTATAAAAAGCCCTACGAGAAAAATATCGCCAAATTCGTCATGATGCCCGGCAACGCCGTCAAGCGTCACGTCGAGGTCGAGCGCCGCGCCGCGGCCGAGCGCGAATGGGCCGAGACCTGCGAGTTCAACAGAATCGAAAATAACGGCTCCGACGTAGGCGTCATCACGGCGGGCATCTCCTACTGCTACGCCCTCGAGGCGCTCGGAAAGAGCGCCGACTACCTTAAACTCGGCGTCGTGAACCCCTTACCCGAAAAACTCATAAAAGACTTCTGCGCCGCCCATAATACCGTCTACGTCGTCGAAGAATTAGACGATATCATAGAGACCCACTGCAAAAAACTCGGCCTTTCCGTCATAGGCAAGGAAAAGTTTACCTACCTCGGCGAATACACCGCCGCCATGATAAAAGAGGCCGTCACGGGCGAAAAAGCGGATATAACGCCCGCCCCCGAAAAGGCGCCCGCCCGTCCTCCCGTCATGTGTCCGGGATGCCCCCACAGAGGCGTTTTCTACACCCTCTCGCGCCTCGGATATTACGTCAGCGGCGACATAGGCTGCTACACCCTCGGCGCCGCCGCGCCCCTTGCGGCCATGGACTCCACCGTCTGCATGGGCGCCTCGGTCTCGATGCTCCACGGCTTCAATAAAGCCAACGCCGCCTTCGGCGAGCGTAAAAAGGCCGTCGCCGTCATCGGCGACTCCACCTTCATCCACTCGGGCATAACGAGCCTCATAGACGTCGCCTACAACGCCAGCTTTTCGACCGTTTTGATACTCGATAACTCCATAACCGGCATGACCGGCCACCAGCAGAACCCGACAACGGGCAAAAACATAAAGGGCGACCCCGCCTCTGCCGTAAATCTCGAAGCGCTTTGTCGCGCCGTCGGCATCGATAACGTCGCCGTCGTCGACCCCTTCGACGTCAAGGGACTTACCGCCAAGCTCAAGGAGTTCACCGCGCTCGACGCCCCGTCGGTCATAATCTGCCGCCGCCCCTGCGCGCTTTTGAAATATGTCAAAGCCGCGCCGCCGCTCGTCATCGACACCGAAAAATGCGTAAAATGCGGCATGTGCCTGAAAGCGGGCTGCCCCGCCATAGTCAAAAAGCCCGAAGGCATGAAGATCGACGCCGCGCTTTGCGTCGGATGCGGTCTTTGCGAAAAAATCTGCGCCGTCGGCGCAATAGGAAAGGCGGTCGACTGATATGGGAAGCGTAATGATAGTCGGCGTCGGAGGGCAGGGAACGCTCCTTGCCTCCCGCATACTCGGAGCCGTCTACACCGGCGCGGGCTTCGACGTCAAGGTCAGCGAAGTCCACGGCATGAGCCAGCGCGGCGGATCGGTCGTCACCTACGTCCGCTACGGCGACCGCGTCGCCTCTCCGATAATCGAAAAGGGCGGAGCCGATATAATTCTCGCCTTTGAAAAACTCGAAGCCCTCCGCTATTTCGAATACCTCAAAAAAGGCGGTAAGATCATAGTAAATACGCAGGAGACCGACCCCATGCCCGTCATAACGGGCGCCGCGGTCTACCCCGAAAACATCCTCGAAAAACTTTCGGCCGCGGGCGTCGCCGTAACCGCCGTCGACGCGCTCTCGCTCGCCAGAGAGGCGGGCAATCAGAAAGCGGTAAACGTTGTCCTCATAGGCGTCCTCGCCGCCTCGTCCGATATCCCCGAGGCCGACTGGATAGCCGCCGTCAAATCTACAGTCCCCGAAAAACTGCAGGAAATAAATCTGAAGGCCTTCGCCCTCGGATATTCCCATAAAAACAAGGAGGAATAAAAAATGTCCATCAAACAGCTTTCAACCTTTCTCGAAAACCGCCCGGGCAGACTTTGCGAAATAACCCGCGTCTTCCGCGAAAACGGCGTCGACATCAAAAGCCTCTGCATCGCCGAGACCACCCGCTACGGCGTCCTTCGCATGATCGTCGACGACGCCGAAAAGACCGCCGCCGTCTTAAAGGAAAACGGCTTCACCGCCACCATGGGCGACGTTGTCGCCGTAATGGTCGACGACGCCCCCGGCGGCTTAAACGACCTCCTCGAGCACTTCGAGAAGGCGGGACTTTCCGTCGAGTATATGTATAGCTTCATAGGCCGCGTCGACGGAAACAAAGCCTGCATCGTCATAAAGGCCTCCTCTAACGAGACGGCCGAGCGCGTCTGTAAGGAAAACGGCTTCGAGCTCATGACCGAAAAGGACCTCGCCAGACTTTAATTTCCCCGAAAACTCCAAACGACGCGTCCCGTTCTCACGGGACGCGTCTCATCGTTTGCGCCGTAGGCGCAATCATAACTGTAAACTGTAAACTGTAAACTGTAAACCCCGCTCCCGACCGCGGCGGCCTTTTCCCACGTCTCCTGCCTCCCCCGCCTTCCGTGGCGGGGGAAATATTTTTTACCGTTTCACCTCTTTTTCACCTATTTCCTTATTGACTTTTTCTTTATTTTCTTTATAATAGTAAGTGTATAAGCGTAGGCTAACCGAATACGACAAAATTACTGTTAAGAGGTGTCATTTATGTTAAAAATCGAAACTTCCGGCGCCGGCTGGTCCTCCTGCCCCGACAGATTCGTAACCGAAGGTTACCGCAAAGGCTTCACCGCCGAACAGTCTCTCGAAGAGCTCTTCAAGATTAAGGGCCTCAACGGCTTCCCGCTCTGGTGGGGCTCCATCTCCGAAAAGTTCCCCGAAATGGTCGACGGAGCCCATATCAACGGCGGCTATATCGACCAGTCCAAATGGACCTTCGACTTCCCGAGCGTCGATTATCTCAAAGAAAAGCTCGCCGCCCACGGCGTCACCATCGGTACCGTCGCGCCCGATACCTACATGAGCCCGATATGGAAAAACGGCTCCTTCACCAACCGCGATCCCGCCATCAGACGTCTCATGATAGAGCATATGAAGATGGGCATCGACGAAGCCGCCAAGATCCCCGGCTCCGACGTCCTTCTCTGGATGGCTCACGACGGCTACGACTATCCCTTCGAGGACGATTACCGCACCCGCTGGAACTGGCTCCTTGAAGGCATCGCCGAATGCTGCGACCACAACAAGAACGTCAAACTCACCATAGAGTATAAGACCAAGGAACCCCGCACGAGGCAGTATATAGCCGACTACGGCAAGGCTCTCTTTATCTGCAAAGAGATAGGCGCCCCTAACCTCGGCGTCGTCGTTGACATCGGCCACTCTCTCTTCGCGGGCGAAAATCCCGCCGAAGCGGTCGACATCGTCAGCTCCTACGGCAAACTCCACCACATCCACATGAACGACAACTACAGAAGCTGGGACGACGATCTCTATCCCGGCGCCATCCACTTCTGGGAGAACCTCGAGATGTTCTACGTCCTCAATCAGATAGGCTATGACGGCTGGTATACCATCGACGTCTGGCCGACCAGAGTCGACGGACACAAGGTCATCCAGGAAGCGGTCGACCGCATCCATATGTTCGACCGTCTCGCCAAAATGCTGCCGCTCAAAGAGATCAAGAGAATGCAGGCCGAAAACGACACCATCGGCATCCAGACTCTCATCCGCGAGACCGTCATAAAGTAAAATCAAACAATAATCGTATCAAAAAAGCCCAAAATGTATATTTCACGTGCATTTCGGGCTTTTTTACGGAAAGGAAAGAATTGATATGGCCGAATTCAAAAAATATATCGCCACCTTCAAAAACCCGCCCAGGGAATTCCGCCCCGTCTCTATGTGGTTCTGGTGCGACGATATGCGCAAGGACGAGATAACCTTCCAGCTTGAGGAGTTCAAAAAGCAGGGCATGAACGACGTCTTCGTAAACGCCGTCTGGGGCATTGGCGTCGAGTACCTCTCGGACGAGTATTTCGAATACGTCAAATACTGTGTCGACGAGTGCAAGCGCCTCGGTATGAACTACTGGATATACGACGAGTTCAACTGGCCCTCGGGCAACGCGGGCGGCAAACTCTTATCGAAATATCCGTGGGCCGTCGGCAAGCTCCTTAAATGCGAGCAGTTTTACGTCTGGGCGGGCAACTGCGCCGACACCATAAGCACCGGACGTCTCGTCGCCGCGCAGATACTCCTCGTCACGCCCGACGGCTTCGACGTCATCGACATAATGGACAAGGTCAAGGTCGAGATAACCGACACGGGCGACACCAAGGTCACCTACAGAAATCTCGAATACAACAGCCTTGTAAGAGTCCAGTATTTCTTCTCGATGCCCGACCCGCACATCCTCACGACTTCGGTCTGGTATAAATACGCGAATTACGAGGCCGGCTACATCGACACCTTCAACGTGGAGGCTGTCAACAAGTTCCTCGAGCTCACCCACGAGAGATATAAGCAATACGTCGGCGACGAGTTCGGCAAGACCGTCAAGGGCGTTTTCACCGACGAGATATGCCTCGCTTCGCCATTCTCGATAGGCGAGAACCGCATCCCGTGGAGCGAGCATTTCGCCGAAAAGTTCAAAAAACTCAACGGCTACGACATCGTCCCCTACCTCTACTGCCTCTTTAACGGCACCTTGAACAAGCACGACAGAAAGATAAGGAACGACTATTTCAACACCGCCAAGACCCTCTACCTCGAAAATTTCGTCAAGCCGATGTACGACTGGTGCGATAAAAACGGCATAGCCTTCACCGGCCACTTCGACGGCGAGGAGTCTCTGACCTGGCACCTCATGCAGTCTGCCGACCTCATCTCCTCCTTCAAGTATATGCACATCCCCGGCATCGACTCTATAGTCCCGCCCTTCAAGATAGACGACAAGAACTACAACGTCGCGGGCAAGGTGCTTAACTCCATAGCGAAATACTATGACCGCGACCGCACCCTCTGCGAGACCTACACGGGAAGCGGCTGGGACGTCCGTTTCGACACCATGAAAAGAATAGGCAACCGCCTTATGACGCTCGGCGTCAACATGATCCACTATATGGGCGCCTATTACTCCTGGGACGGCATGCTCAAGATCGGCCCGACCTCCTATCCGCCGTCGCACGGCTATAACAACCCGATGTGGCAGCACTACGGAAAGCTCGGCGACTATTTCGCGAGGATACAGTCGCTTTCCGCCGCCACCAAGGGCGGCTCGAAGGTCCTCTTCATGGCTCCTCTGGTGCAGGCCAAGATTGACCTTGACCTCTCGAAAAACATATTCAATTATCTTAAAGACGATTTCGCGGTCCGTTATCTCGACGAGATAATGGAAGCGACGGTCACCGCGTCCATGCGCCTCGGCGTCGACCTCGACCTCATATCCGAGGACGGCGCGCCCGATATAAAGGCAAAAGACGGCCTCATGACCTACCTCGGCCACACCTACGAATATATCATCTTCCCGGCCATGGCTTTCATAAACAAAGAGACGGCCGAGCTTATAGCGAGACTCGACAAAGCGGGCGTCAAAATGATATTCGTAAACACCCTCCCCGTCGAAGTCATCGACGCCGACGTCCCCGCCCTTAAGGCCGATTTCGGCGGCAAGAGCACGGTCTATGAAAACGACGACGCCTCTTACGAGGTCTTCAAAAAGAAGAACGTCTCGATGCTCACCGTCAAGAAACGTCCGCTCGTCCTCGACGGCTACCGCGAGACGCTCGCAAAGGTCTTCAAGCCCGCCGATATAGCCCTTTCGATGAAGTCCACGGGCAATATCTTCATAGGCCACCGCGAGAATAAGGACATCGACCTCTATTTCGTCTCGAACGACGACAACGCCTGCAACGAGATGAGAATACCCAAGAAGCTTCGCGGACTCGAGATACTCTCGCCCGACACCGGCGACCTCAAGACGGTCTATACCGACGGAAACGACATAGTGATACCCTTCGCCCCCTACGAACTCGTCGTTATAGTCAAGTCGAAGAAGGAGAGCTTCGCAAATATCGCCGACTTCGCGAAGAAGGCGGAGCCCGCCTCGGTGACCGAGCTGGAAAGCGGCTTCACCTTCACCCCCGAGAAGGAAAACGCCCTCCGCTGCAGCTGGAAATTCAACTACAAGGGCAAATTCCTCCCCGTCAACTTCTTCTACTTCCCCGAGTGGCAGCCCAACACCCTCAATATGCCCTACGAACTCGAGTGGGATCTGAAGATAGAGTCGATGCCCGAAATGATCTTCTTCAACGCCGAGATAAAGGGCGTCAAGGAGATAACGATAAACGGCAAAAAGCTCCCCTTCGAGCGTAATATCCGTATCTGGGGCCTCAATAACTTCCGCGCGGAGGCGACCGAATACTTCAAGGAGGGCGACAACGTAGTCCGCTTCAAGGCCGTCACTCCCGACTGGGTCGGCATCCACGCGCTCCCGTTCGCCTTCATCACGGGCGACTTCCTCGTCACCCCCGACGACGTCGTCCACGCCGTAAAGAGCCGCGCCGTAAAGCTCGGCAGCCTCGACCCGCAGGGCTATAAGTATTTCAGCGGCAACGGCAGTTATAAGGTCGTCTTCCCCGCGAGGAAGGGCAAAAAGACCTTCGTCGAGCTCGACACGAGAGAGGTCGTCGGCGTAAAGATAAACGGCGTGCTCGTAAAAGAGATTATGTGGCAGCCGCGCCGCGCCGAGATAACCAAGTTCGTGAAGAACGGCCTCAACGAGCTGGAGCTCGTCATGACCGCCACCTACGCGAACCTCCTTGCCGAACAGCCCGCCAACCACGGCATAAGCGGTGTGAAAATTATTACCTATTAATAAAATGTAAAAAAGCCTCCGAGTGAACGGAGGCTTTTTTTATTTGTATAATGCGAGTATCCTCTCGCACTCCTCTTCGCTTTCCCCGACCGCCGTCACCGTCACTGACGGACGGAACCGGTCGAACCTGAGAAACGCCCTTGCCGTCCCCGTCCCCGCCGTCTCGGCCGCCGTCAGCCTCGCTACGGTTTTCGCCGCCCGCTTTGCGGGAAAACTCTCTTTTTTTATAAAATACCTCGGCGTCGCGGCGGCAAGCGAAAATACGGGTCTCAAAAGCGCCTTCGACGCCTTCATGACGGACGCTATCTGAAAAGCGGCGTCGTAAAACAAGGTCGCCTTTTCGCCGCCCCTGATTATCCTCCCGCCCGTCGCACGCTCCAGAAGCGCGTCTGCGAGCGGATAGTTTTCGGGCAGATAAAGCGTTTTTTCGGTCGCCAAAATGCAAAACGCCGCGAGCGACGGCGTCCGCTCCTCTTTCATATATATACCTTTTTCATCCGAAAGGGAAAAGGAGACGCCGTCCGCCCCGACATAAAACGACGCGCCGCCCTCGCCGCCGAGCCGCCCCTCGTAGACTCTTCGCAGATACTCCGACTCCGAAGACACCTCGAACCCTTCCGTCGGCGCCCCGAAGGAGGCCACCTTCGCGCCGTAAATAAGCCCTGCCGCATCGGTAAGGTCTTTTACGGCGCCGCTTTCCCGCCGCGGCTCCTTCCTTTCGACCTCGTCGAAGCCGTCCGAAAATAAGGGACCGTCAGCGCAGAAATAAACTCCGCTTTCGGCCCCCACGGCGCCGCATAGGACTCTCCAAACGCACTCGGGCGCGCCTTTGATAATGACCGCCGCCGCGCCCGCCGCCGCGGCTCCGTCCGCAAAAAGGCAGGCCGACTTTACCTCCTCTTCGCCCGCGTCCGACCCGACGGCGATGACCCGCCGCCCCTTTCCCGCCTTCTTGCCGAGCGCGAAAACCTCGTCTCCCGAAAGAATAAGGCTCCCCGAGCCTACGCTTCTGAAATCGGGGACGTGAACGCCCCGCAGAATAACCTCGCCGCTTTCGGCCTCGGCGTCAAACCCGATGACCGCGTCCTCGCAAACGCGCGCTCCGTCGCCCACCGTCGCGCCGTCCAGGATTATGCCGCCGTCAATTTCGCAGTCCTTCCCGATGGTGACGCCGTCGCCTATCACCGAGTTCCTGACGGAGCTCCCGCCGCCGACCGCCGCGCCTTCGCCGAGCTGCGTAAACGGCCCGACCGCCGCGTCCGCGGCGATTTTCGCGTTTTCCGCGTAGCAGGGAGGAATTACCCCGCGCCTTTTTTTCTCACCGCCGCCGTCCTTCATAATGAAAAACGCCGCGGCCTCGCGATAAGACGGCGCGTCTTTTATAAACCGCGCCTCTTTTCCTGTGTCGAAGGCGAAGACGGCGAGCTTTTCCGCCGCCGCGCCGACCAAATCGTCGATCCCGCCGCAGCTTTCCCCCGCGGCAAGCCCCAAAACTCGCGTTCCGAGGACGGCCGCGCCGCACCCGACGAGATCGCTGTATCCGTGATCCAAAGAAGGCGGCGCGAAAACTCCTTCGACCCTCTTCGCGCCCGAAATCGAATATACCCTGCTCTCGGGCTCGTAAGCCTCCGTCACCGCCGCCGTCACGTCTGCCGCCGCCTCCTTGTGAAAGTCGAGCATGGACTTTATCGTCGCCGCCGTCGTAACGCACCCCTCCTCGAGCAGAATAAGAGGCTCCCTGCCGTTTCTCAAAAGGGCGTCCCTGTATTCCCTCAAAAACGCGAGGGCGCTTTTTCCTTTGGGAAGAGTGAAAGACACGCGAAAGGCGCCCGACTTCCTTTTCGCAAAATAGTCCGAAAGCCCCTTGTCCTCCTCGGCAATGACCGTCGCCGCCGTCGCTCCCGCGCCCATAAGGCAAAGGAGCTGACGCTCGATAAGCGCCGTCCCCGCGAATTTGTGAAGCGAAAGCGGCCTTCTCGCCGCGATAGGCCTTAAAGCCGCCGCCGTCTTTCTTATAATAATAACGCCCGTCATAAAATCACCCGCATTTTTTGTTTCGGGACTATTATTGACGGCCTTCAGGCGACGTATTCGGCGCGATTTGCCAAATTTTCAAAAAAAATATATAATTTATGTAAGATTTTCGTTTTTTAAACGACTATATTATCAAACGGATCGGCGAGAGGCGAGAATATGAACGACGAAAAGCTCTTAAAACTGATTCGCGAAAACCCTGACGAGGGCGCGAAGAAGCTCATAAGGCAATATGCGGACCTGGTTTTCGGAATTGTGAAAACCAGGCTCGACGGAGTGTGCGGCAAAACGGAGCAGAAGGATCTGACAGCAGACGTCCTGACGGACTTTCTGCAAAGCGCGGGCAAATTCAGAGGCGAGACCTCGATAAAGAATTATCTTTGCCTCATAGCCCGTAACGCCGCCGTCGACCTCTACCGCAAAAAGCTTCCCGAAACAAGCCTCGAGTCCGAAACGCTCACGCTCGATCTCAAAGCGGCGACCGACGTCGAGGCGGAGGCCGAAAGAAAGCGGCTCTTATCGGAGATCACCGACGCCGTTTTGAAGTTGGGCCACCCCGACAGCGACATCATTTTTGCCAAATACTGGTTCGGAGAAAGCACCAAAAGCGTCGCCGCGAGGCTTCGGATGACGGTTTCGGCCGTCGACACGAGGGCAGCGAGGGCGATAGCTATCATCAGAGAAAGGTTCGGAGATGAACGAAAATGAAAACAGATCTTGAAAAGCTTTTAAGGACGGCCGACGCCGAAAGCCTCGCGCCCGCCTTAA
Source organism: Clostridiales bacterium (assembly GCA_016281405.1). GTDB lineage: Bacteria > Bacillota > Clostridia > Oscillospirales > RGIG5299 > RGIG5299. The sequence continues at coordinate 25,445 of JAEEIO010000117.1, forward strand.
ACGCCGTAAAACACCAAAAGCTCGATAAAGAGACAAAAGCCGCCCTTACCGCGGCGGTCTCGCCCACCGTGAAGACAAAGGCTCCTGTCGAGCCGAAAGGCGTGAAAAAGCCCGCTTTTAATTTTTTAAAGCCCGCCGTGGCCATAGCCCTTTGCGCCGTCCTCGCGGCGGGGGTGGGCCTCGGCGTGGTCGGAGGACTAAAAGACGGAATAAGAAACGGAAACGGCTACGGCGGCTTGCCCGTCTCGTCGGACGTCGGCGCGACGTCGGCGACCCCGTCAATGGGCGGAACCGAGAGCGCCCCGCCGTCGTCGAATAGCGACCCGACCCAGAGCGGCACGGCGTCACAGCCGGTAAACGTGATATCCGTTGAGTTGCCGGGGTATAGCAAAAACGCGCTTGTCTATCTCGTCGGCGGTCCCGGCGACGTGATACTCGACAGCGATGCTTACGTCATCCGCTTCGTAGGCTACGATTTTGACGCCGAGTTCGGCCCGCGTATCGATTTTATAATTAACAATAAAACAAAAAAGAATATTATGATCCATTGTGTGGAGACTTCCGTAAACGGCATTTCTCTGCCGTGCAATATGGGCCTCGACTATCCCGAAACGGGGTTTGAAATAATGGTCGGCCCCGGCGAGACTGAATTCAACGTCTTCGCCGACAGCCAGGATCTTAATAATTACGGAATAAAGAGCGTCGCCGAGGTGGGAACGAAGATTGCAATAAGCGAGCTCGTTGCCGATTGGGAAGACAATATCCTCGCAGTTTCGCTCGAGACGGTATGCGATAACGAGGGCGTTATAGCGAACGAGGTGGAAATGACCGAGGGCGCCGTCACAATAACGGAGGGCGACGTGGGCATATACGTCGACGAGCTCGATAATTACGGCAAATCGTTCCCGCTTTTGAAGGCGTATGTTAAAAACAACACCGCCGGGAAGATAAGAGTGACCGCGAAAGTCTTTGATTGCGAAGCCAATACGGTCGACCTCGAGTGCGATGTGCCCGCCGGCATGACAGGTATAAGGTATTTTAGCTTCAGCAACTGGTATCTTGACGAAAAAACGGGTGAATATTGCCGCAGAGAGGAGTCTCCCGCCCCCGCCCGGTTCAAACTTTCTTTCGTCGTTTCCGACGAAAACGGCAGCGTTCTCTTCGAAACGGAAAAAACCGCTTTCGACTTCGAAGAACTTGAATAAGCGTTTCCTTTCAGCCGCGACCTCCGTGGTAAAGAATTCCCCGCGCCGAAAGGCGCGGGGACGAGCGGCCCGAATAACACGGGCTTAAAAGGAAGTAAAATATGAAAAAAGTTATAGGCACCGTCATAATCGCCGCCTTGCTTCTCGTTTTGTTTCTGCCCGTTAAAGCGGGAGACTATGACGACGGCGGCACGCTTGACTATCGCGCACTTACATACAGATTAGTCGTCTGGAACAGGTTTACGACCAAAACCGATGAAGACGGCTCGCAAAGCAGCTACAAGTATCATAATATTTCAGTTTTCTGGTTTCCCGATAGTTTCAAAAAAATCGACGAACTGTGGGAAATCGAAATGGGACGTTTATAGAATTAAGAAAAAACAGCACCGCATTTTGCGGTGCTGTTTTCTTGTTAGGGTCAGCGTTTCGTCACGGTTATCGAGAGGCCGTGCTCCGACATCAGACTGCTGTTGTATTCGAGGTCGTATTTCACCGTGATCTTTCCGCCCTTTTCGCCGAGCCGGCAGGAGAGGTCTTTGGTGTTGACGCCGAAAACGAGGTCGCCCGCCTCGGTGCCGAGCTGCATCATATGCCGCTCGTTTTTTCGGAGCATCATAGTCTCGGATACGCCGCCCACCCGCTTCAGAGAAAGCGAATCGGCGGTGGCGCGAATGACCGTTTCGGTCTTTTTATTGCTTTCGTCGGTTTCGTCGTAATAGATGAAATAAGCGCCGTTTTTTATTTCGAATTCGCCGTCGGTGCGGAAATCTATGACGTTTTTCCCGCCCTCCGACTTTTGGGTGCCTTTTATGGCGATATATGCCTTGCTTTTCATTTGCTCCACCGTTAAAAAGTGATTTTTGTTATCTCGCCGTCTATGTCGCGCCCCAAAAACATCTTCGCGACCTTCGAGAAGCCGTCGGCCGCGTCGCTCACGAAATAGCGGTTCGCGCCGTGACGGCCGTCCGAAAGCAAGCCGTTTTCGGTAAGATGATCCTTCAGATGTAAGGCCGCCTCCTTGCCGCTGTCTATAAGGGCGACGCCGGGCGCCAGATCGGCAATTAAGTCTTTTATGACCGGAAAATGGGTGCAGCCGAGTATCAGGGTGTCGACGCCTTTATCGAGGACGGGAGCGAGATAGTCTGCCGCGACGAGGCGGGTGACCTTGTTGTCCCTTTCGATGTAGCCGTTTTCGACAAGCGGTATAAATAGCGGACAGGCGGCGGAAAACACCTCGGCGTCCGACACCTCGGCGACTGCCTTTTTGAAGGCGCCGCTTTTATGGGTCGCGCCCGTCGAAATGACGCCGATGCGGCCGTTTCTGGTCGTCTCGGCCGCCTTCTTTGCGGCGCTTTTGACGACGCCGATTATTTTAACGTCGTAGTCGCTTTTGATAGTCTGAAGCGCGACCGAGCTGACGGTGCCGCAGGCGACCATTATCGCCTTGGGGTTATATTTCATAAGGAAGTCCATATCCTCCCTCGCGTAGGCGAGGATGGTCTCGGGCGAGCGGGTGCCGTAGGGGACGCGGCCGGTGTCGCCGAAATAGACTATCTCCTCGTCGGGGAGGATAGCCGACAGCTCCTTGACGGCGGTGAGGCCGCCGATGCCGCTGTCGAATACGCCTATGGGACGGTTATCCATAAAAAGCACTACCTTTCTTTATGCGAAAAGTGTCAAAAACGCCGCCGAGAGCACCGCGAAGACCGCCGCGGGCGCGGCGAAAATGATTTTGGCCTTTTTGCCGAGCCCCTCCGTCCCGAGGACGAAGACGAGCGCCGCCGAAATAAGCAGGGGAGCGAGGTATCTGAAATCCGCGGTGCACCCGAATGGATATTTATAGTTAAAGTAAAGGAAGAACCCGATATTGAGGACGACGTTCCCCACGATAAGAAACTTGACCGCAAAGTCCCCCGCCGCGTCGCCGCGTTTTCTCACGGCGTATCGCGCCGTCAAAAACGCGACCTCGGCCGTCACGACGGCCGCGGCGCCCGTAAGGGCCCACGCGGCGGCGTTTTTGACCCCTTCGCCGAAGCGGTCGGAATAGTTTCCGAAATGACCGCCCCACTCGCCGAAAAGACTCGTCTTGAACGCCGTCGAAAGAATATTATGCCTGTAGGCGTCGGAGAAGGGCGAGGCGAAGTCTGGGGCGTAATAGCCGAAAAGCCTCTTTATAAACGGCAGATCGATATACTGCCAGTTGTTGTCGCCCATATAGGCGACGTAACCGAGCGGCTGCCCGAAAAGAATATAGTTTCTTATAGTGTATGAAAGCCCCAACGGGATACATACCGCGGCAAAGACGGCAAACTGCGCGATAAGCCGCCCCACGCCGTCCCTCGCCTTTATCCTCTTTATCAAAACGGCGAGGAATAAGACGGCGACAAGCGGCGCGATCAAAACGCCCGAAAACTTCGAGAGCATCGAAAGGGCGATGGATACTCCGATACCGATGATATTCGCGAAAGTCTGGTTTTTATACCACCTCACGGTGAAAAGAAACGCCAGACCGTAAAGCAGATAAGTCAGCATATCGTTGTTCAAGGACGCCGACAGAATTATATTCGTCGGATGCAGCGCGAAAAACGCGAAAGCAAGTAGTCCCATGCCGTTTTCGGCGCCGAGCTCTCTTAAAACCGCGAGAAAGACGAGAAGAAGCAAGACGCTGTAAACGAGCGGCACGACCTGCAGAATATCCGATATTTTCGCGTCGTCGGGCTCGCCCGACTCGGTTTTGACAAACTGCGAAAGCGCGGCGTAACCGCCCGCCAAGACTAAGTGCGAAAGCGGCGGATGGTAATACTGCCAGTCGTTGTTGTCGGGCAGAGCGCCCGTCGTCGCGATGATCTTTACGTATTGATAATGTCCGTTATTGCCGCCCCAGTCGTGCTGACGCTCGTAGGCGCCCGTCCCGACGCCGTAGACCGCCCTCACCAGAACCGCGAGGACGAGGATAATCATGGCGGCGGCGCGGAAATCTATTCGCAGACCGAAGAGCTTAATTTCCCTCTTTTGACTCATGATAGCTTTCCTCGACGTTAATATCCCATACGGCGTCCTTGCCGAAGCCCTCTTTTATCGCCTTCGCGGCGGCGAAAGCCGTCAGCATCGAGTGGTCCATATTGTTGTAGCGGTGCTGACCGTTGCGGCCTATGCAATAGAGATTGTCAAACCCGCAAAGCCAGTTCTTTACGGTGTCGAACTCGCCGTAGGTGCCGAAATAGGCGGGTTAGGCCTTCTTTATCTTGAAGCGGACGCCGTCCCTTATATTCTCTTTTCTGATTATCCCCAGCTTGCAAAGCTCGTCCTCCGCGAAGGCTATAAAGTCTTCGTCGGACATATTCCACATCCCGTCGCCCTCGTTTACGAAGTATTCGAGGCCGATCCACACCTTTTCGCCGAAATCCTTTACAAGATAGGGACTCCAGTTGTTGAATATCTGGAGCCTGCCGACCTTTACGTCTTTTTCCTGGACGTAGATCCACGTGTCGGGCACGATATTGCCGACTGTTTTGATTTTGGTCTTGTTTTCGAGGTCGAGTTTGTCGACGGAGAGACCGACGGTTATGAAATCGCGGTAGACGAGACCTTCCGCGATTCTTTTCACGTCCTCGGGGACGTCGCAGTCAAACGCGTTCACAAGGTCTTTGACGGGCATCGACGATATGACGACGTCGGCCGCCCTCTCGGTGACGGCGCCGCCCTTGCGGAAGCGGACGCCTCTTACCGTCCCGCCGCTCGTGATAAGCCCCACGACCTCGGCGTTTTTGATGATTTTCGCGCCCTTCTCCTCGCAAAGCGAGGCGACGCGCTCCCAAAGCTGTCCGGGTCCGTATTTCGGATACCAGAAGCTCTCGATGAGCGAAGTCTCCTTCGTTTTCTGACTCTTATTCTTGGTAAAAGGGGAGAGCAGGGCGTTTTTCAAGGCCTTGCGGAGCGAAAGTCCCTTTATCCTCTGCGCGCCCCACGACGCCGAGATTTTGTCGGGCGCCACGCCCCAGACCTTTTCGGTGTAATCCTTGAAAAACATCTCGTAAAGCGGACGCCCGAAGCGGTTTATCATAAAGTCCTCGAGACTTTTCTCGGGCTTCCTCTTGAAAACCGCCGACTTCATATACCCGAATCCCGCCTTGACGGTCTTCGTAAACCCCATATTTATAAACGTCGCGGGCTTGAGCGAGATAGGATAATCGAAAAATTTGCGTAAATACAAAATGCGGGACACTCTCTCGCGAAGCAGCATCACGTTGTTGTCCTTTTCGGGGTCGGGGCCGCCCTCGGCAAAGGGTTTGTCTTTGCCGAGAAGGGCGTCGTCCTTCGACGGACGCCCCTGCACGGGCATAATTTCGCTCCACCACTTCATGACCGAGTCGTCCTTCGAGAAAAAGCGGTGGCCGCCTATGTCCATGCGGTTGCCGTTATGGACGACGGTCTTCGAAATGCCGCCTATGTCGCCCGTCGCCTCGAGGACGGTTACGTCGTAACATCCCTCTTTCAGAAGCTCGTAGGCGGCGGTAAGACCCGAAGGCCCCGCGCCGATAATTATCACTTTTTTCATTTCGCGGCCGCTCCTCTCTTCGCGCCGAGAAGACGCGCCGTAATGTCGGCGTCGCCCTCGTGCGGCTTGTAAACTCCGTCGTACATCATGGTTTTCTCGTTGCCCTTGCCGAGTATCAGCACGACCTCGTCCTTCGCGGCGTTTTTGACGGCGTATTCGACGGCGTCCTTCCTGTCGGCGATTTTTATATAGGGCTTGTTTTTCTTATCGAGCCAGACGGCGATCTCGTCCATCGTCTTTTCGGGCGGCTCGGTGTCGGGATCCTCGGCCGTGAGGACGGTGAAATCGGAATACTCGGCCGCCACCTCGCCCATATCCTTACGTCTGTTCAAGGCCTTTGTGCCGGGACACCCGAAGACCGAAACTATCTTTTTATCGGGAAAATCCCTTTTCACGTTTTCAATAAGCCTCTCGTAGCTCAGACGGTTGTGGGCGTAATCGACTATGACGGTCTTTCCCGCCTTCTCGAATATCTCCATCCTGCCGCTCACGAATATCCTCTCGAGACCCTTTTCTATATCGGCCTTGTCGATCCCGAGAATATAGGCGCAGGCGATGGCCGCGAGGGCGTTTAAGACGTTGAAATCCCCTAAAATTGATATTCTGAACCGCCCCGTCATATATTCCGAGCGGAGCGTGAAGGCAAGGTATCTTCCCTCGACCGCGAGCTCTCTCGCGTAAAAATCGTTTTTCTCATCCATCCCGAAGGTGTAGTGCGGGATGTCCCTTACGCGCTCGAGCACTCTTTCGTATTCCTCGCCGTCGCCGTAAATGACCGCCGCCTCGCAGTTTTTGAAAAGCTCCGTCTTGCAGCGGAAATAGTCCTCGACGTCGGGGTGCTCTTTAGGCCCTATGTGGTCGAGCCCGAAATTCGTGAACACGCCTATCTTGAAGTGAAGAAAATCGGCGCGGTGCATCTTGAAGGCCTGCGCGCTCGTCTCGATGACCGCGTATTTTGCGCCGTTATCGGCCGCCTCGCGCAAATATCTGTTTATCTTAAGCGACTCGGGAGTCGTAAGATTGTTGTCGTAAAGCCTCTTGGTGGTGTCGACGCCGTTGGTGCCTATGACCGCGCACCCGTGCGAGACCGAGAGGATGGTCTTTATCATTTCGCAGGTGGTGGTCTTGCCCTTGGTGCCCGTCACCCCCACCGCGATCAGATCGTCGGTCGGAAAACCGTAAAAGACGCCCGAGACCGCCGCGAAAGCTTTCAAAAGCTCGTCGGTAAAAAGCGCCGCGCGCGCGTTTACGCCGTAATCCTTCTCCGAAAGATAGCAGACGGCGCCCTTTTTGATCGCGTCCTCGAGATACTCTTTCTTGAAGCCGGCGCCCTTGCAGACGAAAAGACACCCCTTCGACGCCTCGCGCGAGTCGTCGGTGACCGAGATTATCTCGACGCCCTCGTCGCCCGCCGCCGACCTTAAAAGTCCTTTATCCGAAAGAAAACCGGCAATTTCGCTTAAAATCACTTTTTAAGCCTCCGAAAAAGAAAATGTCTTATTCTAATATAATATAATATTATTCGCCGCTTGTCAAATAAAAAACCGTCGGAAGACCCGACGGTTTTAATTTTATATCCTTTTGCAAAACTCTTTCGCGGCGGCGTTTATCTTTTCGGACTCCTCGGGGTCCCCCGTCTCGCAGTAAATACGGAGAAGCGGCTCGGTGCCCGAGAACCTTATGATTATCCACCCGCCGTCCTCAAACCAGACCTTCACGCCGTCCCTGTAATCGACGCTCTTTACGGGCGCGCCGAAATCGGGGAGCGC
>JAEEIO010000118.1 GCA_016281405.1 Clostridiales bacterium
CGGGCGGCACGGGCGGCGTGGCGGCTATCTATTTCGAGAATCACATCGACTCGGGCATAGACCACTGCGTCATCTCCTCCGCGCCCGGCACCGCGAGAGCGGGCATCTTCTGGCAGGGCGTCCACTACGCCTCCATAACCGACAACACCATATCCGACTGTGAAAACGGCATATATCTCCGCAGCTCCGACAGTATGCCGATAACCGACAACATATTCTCCGGAAACAGCGTCTCAGACCTCTGCTTCCGCACGGCGAACAAGCTCTTCATCTCGAGAAACGAATTCAATTCGCCTGTGACGAAGCCGATTACCGCCGAGAGAAAGAGCGGCAGTATCTCGATCGTCGAAAACAACTTCAAGGCGGCCGAATACGACATAGCCACTGAGCTTGCAGGCGACAAATACGTCATCAAAGACAACGTCTTCGGTAAATAAGGGAGGTAAACGAAATGATGAAAAAGATTTTAGCCCTCGCGGCGGCTCTCGTTCTCACGCTCGGACTTGCCTCCTGCGGAAGCACCTCGGTCCAGTCGGTCATGCACGTTGATATAGACGCCTTCTTGGCCGAATTCGATAACGCCGAATACACTCTTCAGCCCGACGGCAAATTGATCCTCGGCAACGAGGAAAACCTCATAGACGTCAAAAGCTATCTTATCGACGGCGCGGCCGACGCCACCGAAGCCGTGAATTCCGCCGTTCAGGCGGCCGCGGCCGTTGGCGGCATCGTCTACTTCTCCGAAGGCGAATACGACATCGGCAACGTCGAGATCCCGAAGGACGTCGGCTTTGCCGTCGCCACCTCGGCCGTAATAAAGGTCAAATCGGGCTGCGTCTTCAAAGTAAACAGCGAAGACCTCTATATCCCGAAGAAGGCCGTCCTCACGGGCGAAGGCAGCTACGACTTCACGGAAGGCGTAAACTACTGCTATCCCGACTGGTTCGGTTCGGGCGCCGAGGGCATGCAGAAGGCCGTCAACGCGGCCGATACCGTCTATCTCACCAAGACGACCTACACCATCGGCACGACAGTAGTTTTGCCGCAGGGCAGAAATATCGAGATAATCGGCATGGCCTTCACCGGCACAAACATAAACAACGAGGTCTACGACTCCGACGGTTCCTACACCTTCAGCTACGTCTACGAAGAGGGCGCGCCGACCTCGGTCAGCTTCTCCTATTTGCAGTATAACGACGGCACGGGCAACTCCGGCATCCTCTTAAACTACGAAGGCGACCCCGCCACCAAAGCGGGTTCGGTCAACGTTCACAGCGTCCGCATACCCGGCGGCAAGTCCCTCGTTCAGATGACCAACGCCACGGGAAATCTCTTCTCCGAAATATTCGCCCCCGGCAACGGAACGCTCGCCGTCTTCAACGGCGGCGTCAACGACACCACCTTCACAAAAGTCCTCTGCTCGGGCAATAAGGTCGGCCTTATCTCGGCCGACGGCGGCGAAGAGGGAGCGGAAGGTCTCTGGTTCTATCACTCCAGCTCGGTCACGGGCGCGGGCATAGACTTTGAGATAAAGAATTACAAAAACGTCAACTTCATCGACAGCTCGGGCGACCTCGGCGTCGGCAAGGAAAACAAGGCCTGCCTCTATATGGAGAACGTCGAAAACTTCAAAATCATCCGCTGCTGGTGGGCCTCCAACGCCGGTCTTTCCTGCAACAGCAAAATGGGCATACCCCAGAAGCGCGTCGGTCTCTATCTCGTCAACTGCGAGGGCGGCTTCATAAGCGGCTGTTCTATAGTCAACCAGATAGAGGGCGTCAAGATAATGGGCGGCAACGCCGATAACCGCATAGTTCTCGAGGGCAACACCTTCCAGGGCAACGGATATTCCGATATCACCCTCGACGGCGCGACCGGCGTCGACGTTCACGGCAATTTCTTCAACTCGGGAAACCAGTGGGGACAGATAAACAAGAGCCCCCGCCTCGAGGACGGCAACTACGCCGTATGGGTCAAAAACGGCCCGACCTCCTGCACCGTTAAGTATAACTGCTTCGGCAAGACCTATCACGACGACGACGGCGCGACCAAATCGACCTCGGGCGTCGAAAGCGCGGACAATCTATTCTGAAATAATTGAAATAGCGGCCGTCCTCGCGGACGGCCGCTATTTTTATCTTGATTTTCGGTCATATGATTGCTATAATGTTTTTATTGAAAATAACGGAGGATAGGTATGAAAACGGTTAAACTTAAACGATTTTTATGCTTGACCGCCGCCTTGCTCCTTGCCGTTTTCCTCTTGGCGGGGTGCGCTCCGACAGCCGTCAAGACGGTCGAGGGCGTTTACAACGTCCTTGAGCACGGCGTGAAGAACGACGGCAAGACCGATGTAAGCGAGGCTCTCAACTCGCTTATCGGCGAGCTCTCGAAGGACGGCGGGACGCTTTACTTCCCCGCGGGTGCATACCGCGTAAGCGGCTCGGTCTCCGTGCCCTACAAGGTCGGCGTGGTGATCGCCGACGGCGCCGTTATAGACGTCGGCGAGGACGGCTTTATAAAATTCAACTCGGCCGCCTTTTCGGCGCCCGTCTCGCAGATCTTCAAGGGCGAGGGCGCCGTCTCGGGCTTCGGCTCTGTGCCTAACGTCTACCCCGAGTGGTTCGGCGCCATATCCGACGACGGCATGGACGACTCCGAGGCCGTCGGTAAGGCGATAAGATACGCGGGCAAGGTGACCTTCGGGGAGGGTGTCTACGACATAGACAAAAGCATCTCCTTAAAGGGCGCGGTCATGGGCTCGGGCCTCAATATCATCGGCAAAGGTTCCGATAAAAGCAAACTTTCGATAGGAAACGGCGTCATAGCCTTCGACGCCCACTCCGACGGCGCGTCCATCCACGTCTTCGAGATAAACGGCGTCGGCTTTTACGAGAAAAACGACGGCAAGACCTCCTACGCCGTCAAGACCAACGGCGGCGCCGTGCAGGTCTACAACTGCCATTTCGAGGGGCTTGACCGCGGCGTGTGGTTCGATTACGGCGGCTATCCGCAGTTTGAAAACAACACCGCCAAAAACACCAACGTCGTCTTCGAGATCTCGGAGCGTTCGATGTTCATTTACTTTGAAAAATGCAGAGCCGAGGACTGCGGCACGCTCGTAAAGGCCGTCGTCTCGCCCTCGGGCGGCGTCTCGAACGGCATTTTGCTTCTCGACTGCGAAAGCGTAAACGCATACGCCGAGGACGTCTATATCACCGAAAATCAGGCGGTCTGGCTATATAACTGCTCCTTCACGGGCGGCTACGGCGGCGTCGCCGCCGTCTACTACGGCAGCCACGCCGACTCCGGCATAGATAACTGCGTTATCTCCTCGAAGCCCGGCAGCGAGCGGGCGGGCGTATTTTATGAAAACGTCGCGTGGGGCTCGCTTACGGGATGCCGCATATCCGACTGCGAAAACGCCGTTATCCTGAAAAGAAGCCGCACCATAACGGTGACCGACAGCGTCTTTGAAAACAACGGCGTTTCCGACCTCCGCTTAAACGGTTCCTACAGGATTTACGTCACCCGAAACGAATTCGGAGCCGCGTCGCCCTTTGCGCGCGACAACGCCAACAATCACGTCTCGGTCACGGAAAACAGTTTCAAGGCGGCGGAGTTTGACGTCGCCGAAGTATTCGACGCCGAAAACGCTGTCTGCAAAGACAACATCTTCGGTAAATGAGGGAGGGACGGAAAATGAAAAAAATCATAACATTATTTGCGGCTTTCGCCCTTGTTTTCGGTCTCGCTTCATGCGCCGTCTCCGAGACGGAGGTCAAGTCTCTCCACGTCGATATCGACGCCTTCCTTTCGCAAATGGACAGCGCCGAATTCACTCTCCAGCCCGACGAGAGGATCATAGTCGAAAGCGGTTCCGTAAACCTCGCGGACGTCAAAGACTACCGTGAAAACGCGGCCGACGACACCGCGGCCGTCGAAGCCGCCGTAAGCTTCGCGGAGCAGATAAGCGCGGGCGGCACGGTCTATTTCTCCGAAGGGACCTACGAGGTCGGAAACGTCACGATACCGAAAAACGTCGGCTTTGCCGTATCGCCCACGGCCGTCATAAAGGTCAAAGCGGGATGCGTTTTCAAGGTCGACAGCGACGATATTTATATTTCCAAACGTCCCACCCTCACGGGCGAGGGCGACTACGACTTTACGGGCGGCGTCAACTACTGCTATCCCGAGTGGTTCGGGACGGGCTCGAAAGGCTTTCAGAAGGCCGTCCGCGCGGCAGAGACGGTCTATCTCACGAGGACGAATTACACCCTCGACGAGACTGTCGTTTTGCCGCAGGGCAGGAACATCGACATAATCGGCATTTCGTCCCACGGCACCGTTATCACGGCAGAGGTGTCGGAGGGCGATCCGCCCTGCGTCTTCAGCTACGTCTACTCGGAGGGCGAGCCGACCTCCGTCAGCTTCAACTTCATGCATTTCCTCGAAAGCGGCGGCACCACAATGGTCTTCCTTCACTACGAGGGCGACCCCGTCACCAAGGCGGGAAGCGTCAAGTTCCACTCGATAAGAATCGAATCGGGCAAGACGCTTGCCGAGGTTAAAAACGCCACGGGATGCGATTTTTCCGAAATATACTCGATGAGAGGCGGACTTATAGCCGATTTCGGCGGCGGCGTGAACGAATCGAAGTTCACGAGAATTCTTTGCTCCGGCAACAAGACGGGGCTTATCACCGCCGACGGTCTCGACGCCGAGGGGAACAGAAGCAGCGGTCTCTATTTCTACAATTCGAGCTCGGTCACGGCCGGGGGCATAGATTTTGAGATCAAAAACTACGACAACGTCGATTTCATACAGAGCTCGGGCGACCTCGGCCTCGGCTCCGACAACCCCGCAAGCCTCTATATGGAAAACGTCGAGCATTTCAGGGTGATACGCAGCTGGTGGGCGTCGAACATGGGTATCTCGGTCGAGCCCGCGGCGGGCGCCGTGCCGCAAAAGCGCGTGGGCGTCCGGCTTATAAACTGCTGCGACGGACTTATAAGCGGAAGCACCATTACCAACCATCTCGAGGGCGTTAAAATTACGGGCGGAAGCTCCGAAAAGAGAATTGTCATCGAGGGCAACGAGTTCCGCGGGAACGGATATTCCGAGATATCGCTTGACGGAGCCGTCGGCGTCGACATCCTCGGAAACACCTTCGAGTCGCCCATATATTACTACTACATCACCAAGAGTCCGCTTATGCCGGACGGCATATACACCGTATGGGTGCGAAGCAAAAACTCCGACTGTGTCGTCAAAAACAATTTCTTTTTGAACGCCTACCTCCGCGACGACGACGTCATGAACAAGTCCTACCCCGGCCTTACGGTCGAGGACAACCTCTTTAACTGCTGACCCAAACGAAAATAACGGCCGTCTTTGACGGCCGTTATTTTTTTGCTAATTATTTCTTTGCGAACTTTTCGTAGATTTTGACGGCGAGGGCGAAAATTATCGACCCGACGCTGTTGCCCGCTACGGCGATCAGTATCCATAGGGCCGCGTAGGGCGACCACGCGCCGCCCGCCGTGAAATAGAACATATCGGCGACGCAGTGCTCGAAGCCCGCGAGTATGAAGACGGCGACGCCGAGCACGACGGCGACGGCCTTGAGAAAGCCTTTTTCAAGCCGACGGTAGCCGTCGACGGCAAAGAACATTAAAATACCGCAGAAAACCGCTTTTATGAATACCGAAAGGAGCGGAAGGTCGAGCTTGGCCGCAGAGACGGCGGCTCCGTATTCGGCCGCCGACGGGAGGGCGAGTCTGACGAGCAGTCCCGCGCCGAGCGTGCCTAAGAGATTTCCGCAAAGGACGAGGAGCAAAAAGAGAAGGTATTTCGGCTTTTCGTTCACGGCGTAGCCGATTTTGCCCGTGTAGAGGTTAAAACCGTAGAAAAGCACGCCGAAAAGTCCGACGGTGAAAAAGAGAGCCGCCGCAATTTTGTTTTCGGGCGCGAGAGCTAAGAAGACGGCGCCGCCTATCGAGATGAAGACCCCCGCCATAAAGGCTTTCAAGAGGTCGGAAACTATGATTTTTCCTTTCATTTTGACGTCCTCCGACTGTTTGTTGGTTTTATTTTAACATATTAAAGACGATTTTGCAACGGGAGACCGCTTTCTTCGTTTGACATTTTGCCGTCAGCGTGGTAAAATAAAACAAAGAGGCGATGATTATGTTCAGTAAAGAGATAAATAAGGTCTGCGCTTACTGCGAGTATTCGAAAATGCTTGCGAGCGGCCGCGCCGCCGTCTGCGAGAAAAAGCAGGAGCTTATGAAGCCCGACGGACGCTGCGCGTCCTACCGCTACGACCCGCTCAAGCGCGCCCCCGCGGAGAAAAAATAAAAAGAAAACTTCCTCGAAAGAGGAAGTTTTTATTATCTCGGGGTCCCCGAAAAACGGAGGCCCTCCGCCGAGGTTTTTTGGGGAAAGGAGGAGCAAAGCGGACTTTGCGTTTCTCTCGGGGGCCCCCGAAAACGGCGAGGCCTCCTCGAGCCGTTTTTGGGGAAAGGAGGAGCAAGGGAGCGGGCGGATGGCGCTTTTTTGAATAAAAAAGCGTCGGA
>JAEEIO010000119.1 GCA_016281405.1 Clostridiales bacterium
AACCCTCCCGCTCTGGGAGGAATACGGAAAACTCACCCGCGACTTTTTCTATTCCCGCAAGCTTTCCGACCTGCTTTAACGGCGCAAAATACTTGATTATGACGCCCATATAATGTATAATATATCTATATTTTGTGAAAATCGGGATCGAACGGGTGATTAAATGGACGTCGTCTCTTATATAATGGTCTACGTCGGAAGCGCGCTCATGGCTTTCAATATCTATCTCTACGTCCGCTTTGAGAGAAAAGTGAGGTCTTACGCCAACTGGTCGCGCGAGAGCAAAGTGCTCTATATACCGATAGTCCTTCTCGTCTTTTTCCTCGCGGGCTACCTCGCGGTCGGCATCTTCGGAAAACCCGACATAATTATTTCAAGCATACTTTTCGGCGGTAGCATTTTCGTCACCCTCATGCTATGGCTTGTCCGAAGCGCCGTCGAAAAAATAAAGGAAAGCGAAAAGCTGGAGGCAAAGCTCCTTGCCGCCGAGGAGGCGAGCAGGGCAAAGACCTTTTTCCTCTCCAATATGTCCCACGACATCCGCACACCGTTAAACGCCATAATAGGCTACACGGCGCTCGCGAAAAAGGAAGAGACGCCCCGCGAAAAAAAGTGCGAATACGTCGGCAAGGTCGAAAAGGCGAGCCGTCAGCTCCTCGACATAGTCAACGACATACTTGAAATGGGCCGCATCGAGAGCGGCAAAATAGAACTCGACCCCAAGCCGACCGACATAACCGAATGCGTTTTCGAGACGGGCGACCTGCTTAAGATGCAGCTTGCCGAAAACAACGTGGCCTTTTCGGTCGACTGCGACGTAAAAGACAAAACCGTCCTTTGCGACAGAGTGCTTTTCAACCGCGTCCTTATGAACCTGCTCGGAAACGCCGGCAAGTTCACCCCCGAGAACGGAAGCATCTCGGTCTTTCTCAAAGAGCTTTCGTGTAAAGACGGCGTCGGCGACTACGAGGTGCGCGTCAAGGATACGGGGATAGGCATGGACCCCGACTTCGTCAAGCATATCTTCACCCCCTTCGAAAGGGAAAAGGACTCGACCGTCAGCAAGACCCAGGGAACGGGTCTCGGCATGGCGATAACCAAGAATATTATAGAGCTTATGGCGGGCGACATAAAGGTCGAGACCGAAAAGGGGAAGGGCACCGAGTTCATTATTTCCGTCTCCTTCCCGATAGTGTCCGACGACGAGGCGGGCGACGCCGATAACGTCGAGGAGATACGTTTCGACGGCCGTCACGCGCTTCTGGTCGACGACAACGCCGTAAACACCGAAATAGCCGTTTTGCTTCTCACGCAGGCGGGCTTTACGGTCGACACCGCCGAAAACGGCAAAGAGGCCGTCGACAAGGCGTCCGCGGGCGGCTTCGACGTCGTTTTGATGGACGTTCAGATGCCCGTCATGAACGGCTACGACGCCGCGAGGACCATAAGAGCCTTAAAAGACCCCGCCGCGTCGTCCGTGCCGATAATCGCAATGACCGCAAACGCCTTCCGCGACGACGTCGAAACGGCGATGGCCGCGGGCATGAACGCCCATATTTCAAAGCCCATAGACGTTTCCGAAATGATGAGAACGATAAAGCGAATTCTCGACGAAAAAAAGACAACGGAGGAAGAAAATGGCAGACAGTAAAATGAAGTTCCGCATATCCGAGGAAAAACGGCGCCTTCTCATCGTCGAGGACGAGCCGATAAATATGGCCATACTCTCGGCCTGCCTCGAGGACGTCTACGAGATCGTCTCCGCCTCTACGGGCGAGGAGGCCGTCGAGATAGTCAAGTCGCAGTTCGAGACTCTTAGCATCGTCCTGCTTGACCTCAACCTCCCCGGCATGAGCGGCATCGACGTCCTTCGCTTCATAAAGGACGACGTCGCCTTCTCGCGCCTTCCCGTTATCGTCATGACGGCCGACGGCGAGGCCGAGGTCAACTGTCTCGACCTCGGCGCGATAGATTTCATCCCCAAACCCTACCCCAACCCCGAGGTCATCCGCGCGAGAGTGCGCCGCACAGTCGAGCTTTCGGAGGACAGAGACATCCTCCGCTTCACCGAGCGCGACCATCTGACGGGACTTTACAATAAAGAGTTCTTCTTCCGTTACGCCGAGCAACTCGACCTCTTCCACAAGGACGAACCGACCGACGCCATAGTGCTCGACATAAACCATTTCCGCATAATAAACGACCGCTTCGGAAAGGCCCGCGGCGACGAGATACTAAAACACATAGCGGTAAAGGCGCTCGAAATAGTCGAAGAGACGGGCGGCATAGTCTGCCGCAGCGAGGCCGATACCTTCATGATCTACTGCCCCCACGTCGCCGACTACGGAGCTGTATTCGACAGCCTCACGCGCTTTCTGAAGCACGGCGGGAACGACGATAAGCGGGTAAGGCTCCGCATGGGCGTCTACCCCGAGGTCGACAAAAAGCTCGACATCGAGCGCCGTTTCGACTGCGCCAAAATGGCCGCCGACTCGGTGAAAGACCACCTTAACCGTCCGATAGGCTACTACGACCACTCGATGCACGACGCCGAGGTGCTCGCCGAGCAGCTTATAGACGATTTCCCCGCCGCCATCCGCAAGCATCAGTTCGTCGTCTACTTCCAGCCCAAGTTCAACATAAAGGGCGAAAAAACCGTCCTCGCGAGCGCCGAGGCTCTCGTCCGCTGGCGCCATCCCAAGCTCGGTATGGTAAGCCCCGGGGTCTTCATCCCGCTCTTCGAGAGCAACGGCCTTATCGAGCGGCTCGACCATTACGTCTGGGCCGAGGCGGCGGCGCACATCGCCGACTGGAAAGAGCGCCTCGGCGACTACGTCCCCGTCTCGATAAACGTCTCGCGTATCGACCTCCACGACGCGAGGATATGCGAAAGACTGACGGATCTCGTCCGTAAAAACGGCCTTAAAGAAAGCGACCTTTTACTTGAAATAACCGAGTCGGCCTACACCGAAAACTCCGACGAGATAATCGAACGCATAAAGCGGCTCCGCGCCCACGGCTTCAAAATCGAAATGGATGATTTCGGCTCGGGCTACTCCTCCTTAAGCATGCTCTCTTTCCTCCCCATCGACGCCCTCAAACTCGACATGCAGTTTATAAGGAGCGCCTTCGCGGGGGAGAAGGACACGCGTCTTCTGGAGGCTATGATAAACCTCGCCGTGTCGTTTAACGTCCCGACCATCGCCGAAGGCGTCGAGACCGCCGAGCAGGTCGCGGCGCTCAAGGAGCTCGGATGCGACATAATTCAGGGCTATTATTTCTCCCGCCCGTTGCCCTCCGACGAGTTCGAGCGCTTCATAAAGGAAAAAGGAGAATAAAAAGATGCTTACCGTTGAAAAACTCAAAGAATACGGCGCCGACGTCAAGACGGGCCTTTCCCGCTGTATGAATAACGAGGCCTTTTATTTCCGCCTTATCGGTATGGCGGTAAAAGAGCCGTCCGTCGCCGCTCTCGGCGAGGCGCTCGACGCGGGCGACCTCAAAAAAGCCTTCGAGGAGGCGCACAAGCTGAAGGGCGTAATGGGCAATCTTTCGCTCACCCCCGTCTTTGAGCCCGCCTCGAAGCTGACCGAACTGCTTCGAGCCGAAACTGCGGGCGACTACGCCGCGCTGTATAACGAGATCGTGGCGAAAGTCAAAGAACTTGCCGAAATGATATGAGATAAAAAACGCCGCC
>JAEEIO010000120.1 GCA_016281405.1 Clostridiales bacterium
CGATACTTGGTCAAAGACGGCGGGCATACGTCAGTAGGCTCCGCCGCCTTTTTCGCGTCTCGCGCCGGAAATCTCTCGCGCGGGCGGTGCAATGCAGGTTTACGCGAGTAATTTTTCGTTCAGACAAGGCAAAAGGGAGCGGCCATACTGACCGTATGGCCGCTTCTTTTTAACACGGTATGAACGGAAAAGGGCCGCGTAAAACCTACACACTCCCTTATCCGCACCGCCTAACGGACGGCCGTTTTTTTAAGTTCAGATATTCGTATCTCTCACGATATATTCGGGTCTGCCTTTGACCTCCTTGAACATCTGCGCGAGGTAGCGGCCCAAAATCTCGAGTAGAAGCATTATCGCGCCGCCCACAAGAAGTATCGTAACGATTATCGGCTGATAGCCTACGGCTTCGGGTCCCGAAACGCAGGCGAGGATAATGTCGACGACGCCCCATACGGCGCCCGCCGCGAAGGTGAGGGCGCCGAGGACTTCGGCGATCTTAAGCGGCGACTGTGTAAATGAGACGACGCCCGTGAGAGCGTAGTCGAAAAGCTTTTTGAAGGACCACTTTGTCTTGCCCGCGGCGCGCTCGACGTTTTTGTATTCGAGCCAAACCGTCTTGAAGCCGACCCACTCGTAAATCGCCTTCGAGAAGCGTTCCTTGTCGGGCAAAGCGACGACGGCGTCCTTCATCCGCCTCGTCATAAGGCGGAAATCTCTCGAGCCGCTTTTGACGTCGAGCCCGCTCGACTTGTTGAAAATACGGTAGAAAAGCCTCGCGAAAAGGCTCCGCAGTGGCGGCTCGCCCTTGCGGGAGACCCGTCTCGTCGCGGCCGAGTCGGCGTTTTCTCTGTTTATCGCCTCGAGCATTTCGGGGAGCATCGAGGGCGGGTCCTGCATATCGGCGTCCATGACGGCGACGTAGTCGCCCGCCGCGGCGCGAAGGCCAGCGAGCATCGCGGCCTCTTTGCCGAAATTGCGGGAGAAGGAGATATATTTTACCCGCCTGTCTTCGGTAAAGCTTTTAATTACCTCGAGAGTTTTGTCGCGGCTGCCGTCGTCGACGAAAATGAACTCGAATTCGTTTTCCTTCATCTTTTCGGCGACGGAGCAAAGCTCCTTGTAGAGAAGGGGCAAGACCTCCTCCTCGTTAAAGCAGGGGACTACGAGCGAAAGCATTTTCATTTGTTTTCCCTCCGATGAAATACGCCGCGGCGGACCGCGGCGTTTTCGTTATTTCGCAAAATCTATCGCGCGGGATTCGCGGACGAGATTTACCTTTATCTGACCGGGATATTCAAGCTCGGCCTCTATCTTCTTGGCCATGTCGCGGGCGAGAATGACGAGATCGTCGTCCTTCACGGCCTCGGGCTTGACCATGACGCGGATTTCGCGTCCCGCCTGGATGGCGAAGCACTTTTCGACTCCGTTAAAGGAGTTGGCGAGCTCCTCGAGCTTCTCGAGACGTTTGATATACGACTCGATGTTCTCGCGTCTCGCGCCGGGACGCGCCGCCGAAATGGCGTCGGCCGCCTGAACGAGGCAGGCCGTTATCGTCTTGGCCTCGACGTCGCCGTGGTGAGCCTGTATGGCGTGGATTATGTCGGGCGCTTCCTTGTATTTCTTGGCGAGCTCGACGCCTATCTCGATGTGAGAGCCTTCGATCTCGCTGTCAAGCGCCTTGCCTATGTCGTGTAAAAGTCCCGCGCGCTTGGCCTGAGTCGGGTCGAGCCCGAGTTCGCTTGCCATCGCGGCGGCGAGGTAGGCGACCTCGAGAGAGTGGTCGAGGACGTTCTGACCGTAGCTGGTGCGGTATTTGAGGCGGCCGAGGATTTTAACAAGCTCGGGATGGAGCCCGTGGATGCCCGTCTCGAATACGGCGTTTTCGCCCGCCTGCTTGATGGAGGCTTCGACTTCGCGGCGGCATTTTTCGACCGTCTCTTCTATGCGGGCGGGGTGGATCCTGCCGTCGACGACGAGACGCTCGAGCGTCTGGCGCGCTATCTCTTTACGGACGGGGTCGAAGCTCGAAATGGTGATCGCCTCGGGGGTGTCGTCGATTATGAGGTCGACGCCCGTGAGCTGTTCGATAGTCCTTATATTTCTGCCCTCGCGGCCGATGATGCGGCCCTTCATCTCGTCGTTCGGAAGGGGAACGACCGAGACGGTGACCTCGGAGACGTGGTCGGAGGCGATGCGCTGAATGGCGGTGGTTATGATCTCGCGGGCGAGCTTGTCGCTCTTGTCCTTGGTCTCGGCCTCGACGTTTTTGATAACGACTGCCGATTCGTGCCTTATCTCGCTCTCAAGGTCTTTAAGAAGCTGCTGCTTGGCCTGCTCGACGGTGAAGCCGCTTATCTTTTCGAGCATTCCGAGCTGGCTCTTCTTTATGTCGGCAAGCTCGAGCTCGAGGGCTTCGTTATCCTTGATCTTCTTCTGGAGCTGAGCCTCCTTGACGTCCATCTGCTCGGCGCGTCTGTCGACCTGCTCCTCTTTTTTCTGGACCCAGTTTTCCTGGCGCTGCAGTTCGCTTCTGCGCTCTTTTATCTCGCGGTCGGCGTCCTGACGGGATTTGAGTATTTCCTCTTTCGCTTCGATAAGCGACTCTTTTTTCTTGCTCTCGGCAAGCTTGATGGCCTCGTTGATGATGCGTTTCGCCTCATCCTCGGCAAGGCCCTTTTTCGATTCCGCGACTTTTTTTCTGTAATTGATACCGACTATTATGCCGACAAACAGAAAAACGACGGCCGCGGCGGCGATAAGAACTATCGCCAGCCATAAATCCATACTTAAAACTCCTCTTTTCGTTAAAAATAATTTGAAAAAAATCCGCCTATGGCGGATCGGAATATATCAAAAAAGCCTTATGACTTTAATGAACAAGCTGAAAATCGGCGGAAATAATCCGACGAGAAAAGGCCTGCATATCCGCGCAAGCAACTATTATGTTAAACGAACGATTAAAGACTACGGTTAAGGAGACCGCTTTTTACGGCGGGACTTCGGGGCATACCGCCCCCGTGATGAGACTTTTTTCGGTTTTTTACTATTTAGACTGCCGCAGTCGGCGCCTTTTTCGGCATTTTTTGCCGCGGGTGTTTACATTTCCTTCGATTTGAAATATAATAGATAGCAACGGAGAATATAAACAGAGGTGTCGACAGATGTTTCGCGACTTATCTGAAAAAATCCATTTTGTAGGTATCGGCGGCGCGTCGATGAGCGCTTTGGCGCTTTTTCTCGCCGAAAACGGCCACGTCATAACCGGGTCCGATAATAATGATACCACAAACTTATTCAAAAATCAAGTTAATATAAAAACTTTTGTGGGACATAACGCCGAAAACGTCGGCGACGCGGGGACGCTCGTCTACACGAGAGCCGTCGGAGAGCAAAATCCCGAGGTCGTCCGCGCCCGTAGGAACGGCATAAGAGTAATGGAGCGCGCCGAGCTTTTGGGCATCGTCGGGGACGCCTTCGCGAAGGGAGTCGCCGTCGCCGGCACCCACGGCAAAACGACCACCACTTCGCTGATTTCTACGCTTCTTATCATGATGAAAAAAGACCCGACCGTCATGGTCGGCGGCAAAATGCAGCTTTGCGACTCCAATTTCGTCTCGGGGAAAAGCGACCTTTTCGTCTACGAGGCCTGCGAATATCACGACGCCTTTCTGCATTTCCATCCCTTCGCGGCGGTGATACTAAATATCGAGCTCGACCACCCCGACTATTTCAAATCCTACGAACAGCTTGAAGACTCCTTCGCCGCCTACGCCGCGAACGTCCGCGACGGCGGCTTTACCGTCGTGAACGGCGCCGACGCGGGCGTGAAAAAACTCTTGAAGGACGGTAAGATCAAGTCGCCCGTCACCTTCGGGATAGGGGAGGGCTTCGACGTTTTCGCCGCCGACGTTTCAATAGAGGACGGCTCGAGCAGTTATACCCTTTGCTTTAAGGACGGCAGACGTTTTCCTGTCCGTCTCGGGGTAGGCGGCCGCCACAATCTCTTGGACTCCCTCGCGGCCTTCGCCGTTATTGACGGACTGGGATTTGACGTCGCGGAGGCGGTCGGCTACGCCGCCGACTTTGTCTCGCCCAAGCGCCGCTACGAGCTCGTTTTCAAGCGCGACAACCTGACCGTCATAGACGATTTCGCCCACCACCCGACCGAGCTTGCCGCCACTCTTTCGATGGCGCGGGCGGGGAAATACGACACCGTTATTATTATCTTCCAGCCGCACACCTATACCCGTACGGCCGCGCTTCTGGACGACTTCGCGAAAAGTCTTTCGTTGGCCGACCACGCCATACTTTTACCGATCTACGCCGCGAGGGAAAAGGACATCTACAACGTCTCGTCCGACGACCTCGCCGCCATGGTGAAGGGCGCCGAGAGCGCCCGCTCCTTCGAGGAGGCGGGCAAAATGGCGATGCGGCGTGTCAAGGGCAAAACCGTCATCCTCACCGTCGGCGCGGGCGACGTCTACAAGGTCTGGGAATGGCTGAAATGAAAAAATGCCAAAGCAGGGGTTTACCCCTGCTTTTTGTGTGAAAACGGCAAAAACGGCGTTGACAAGGGTTTTCGAGTTCTTTATAATGATAATATAACCTTTAATTATCAGTTTTTTACCGAAACGAAAGTCGGAGGTAGTAAAAATGAGTATCAAACGGTTTTTAAGACTCACCGCGGCCTTTGCCGCCTGCGTTTTGACCGCGGGACTTTTCGCGGGATGCGCGGCGTCTTTTGCCAACGAGGTCCCGCCCTACGCCAACGCGAGGGACGTCACGGCGCTCGGCGCCGACAAAGGCGGCTCGGCCGATATGTGCGAATTTTTCACTTCGCTCGACGCGGCCGAAAAGAGCGAACTGATCCTCTGGTTCCCCGCGGGTACCTACACCTTCAAAAAATCCATGGTAATTCCGCGCCGTTTCGGCATAGTGCTTGCCGACGGCGTCAGGATAGTTATCGAAGAAGAGGCCTCCGTCGGCTTCGCCTCGCCCGTCTTCGCCGCTCCCGCCAAGCAGGTATTCTTCGGCGAGGGCAGAGTGAGGTCCTTCGGAAACGGCGTCAACGTCCGCGCCGAGTGGTTCGGCGCCGTGCCGAACGACGGTAAGGACGACTCCGTCGGCATCCAGAAGGCCATTTACGCCTCCGGGGGCAGACTCTGGCTCGAAAAGGGCGTCTACGACTTCGCCGCCCCCGTCACTCTTAACGGCAGCGACGTCGGCGTCGGCGGTTCGGACGCGTGCATCAGGGGCGTCGCGGGCGGCGGCACCGTCATAAAAGTCGCTCCCGACGTCACCGCTTTCGTAAGCGAGCCGGGCAAATCGGCCACGGGCTACTATTTCGACAGCCTCGCCTTCGAGGGCAAGGGCTCGGGCGGAGCGATGGAGTTATACGAGAGAATATATATCTCCAACTGCTCCTTCAAAAACCTCGACCGCGGTCTCTATAACAAATGCGGCGGTATGTGCAGCTATCTCTTCTGCACCGCCGAAAACGTAAAGAACTGCGTCTTCGACATCGGCGAAGACACCATGTTCATCTATTTCTCGGGCAACCGCGCCAAAAAGTGCGGCACTCTCATAAAAGTCCGCGGCGCGGGCGCCAAGACCACGGGTATTCAGATAACCGACTGCCACACCGAGGATATGACGGGCTACGACATAGACCTCATAGCCGCGGGCGGCGACACCAACTTCATTGACGGCTGCACCTTCAAGGGCGGCACGGGCAAGGCCTTCGTAAGCCTCCGCTCCATACTCTATCCCCACGTCGTCGACTGCGTCTTCGAGGGCGCGCCCGAAAAGACAGGCGTAGAGATAGAGGGCTGCAATCACGACGTCAGCGTCATGAGAAGCGTTTTCAAGGGACTTCTCACGGGCGTCAGCGTCATGTCCTGCACCTCCTTCTCGGTGACGGGAAACTGGTTCAAAGACAATAACTGCGACCTCCGCGTCATGTCGAATATCGGCACCTCCGTCCACGATAACTTCTTCGGATCGGATAACGCGATAGAGACCTACGGCATCAACAGCTGTCTCACAATTAACGACAACCGTTTCGCCAAGGCCGAGTTCAACATAACCGAAAACTTCTCGAACGACGAGACGGTCGAGCTTGCGGATAACGTCTTCTCGGCGAAGGAAGACCGTCCCGACCCTATAACCGACAACTATAAAAACTATTATATCGCTCCCGCCGTCACTCCCGCCGTTCACTCCTCGATAGTTTTGGCAAAGAGCGGCACCGCGAGCGTGAGAGAATATCTCAAAGACGGCGTCACCGTCGCCGAGGCGATAGACGCGGCGGTAAAGAGCGGCGCGAAGACCGTGATTTTCGACGGCGGCGACTTTAATATAGACGCCGACGTCACGATCCCCGAAAACGTCGCCGTCGCAGTCGCGACCGACACCATACTTCACGTCGCCGACGGCAAGACCTTGACGATACTTTCCGAAAACGTCGACTATCTCCCCGCCAAACAGCTTTTCACGGGCGCGGTCGTCATGAATAACGCCCCCTACGCCCTCTCCGAGTGGTTCGGCGCCGCGGGCGGCGACGAGGACGACGACACCGCCGCCGTTTCCGCCGCGGTCAATACGGGCGCGGGTATCGTAAGGCTCCTTCGCGGCGACTATAATTTCGAGAGCACCGTAAACGTCGGCGCGGGCGCCGCGGGCGGCGTCATGGGCGAAGGCCACGATATAACGAGAGTCATCGGCATCTTTTCGGACGGCGCGGTCTTCAACGTGACCGATCTCGCAAAGGGTAAGCGCTTCGGGATAAGCGCCTTCAAATTCGTCGGCAACAAGACCGCGGGCCTCGTAAGCTATACGGGCGACGGCAACTTTGAAGACGACGGCGTCGTCTCCGTCGTCGACATATTCGGCGGCTCGAGCAAAAACTTCATCTACGTTGAAAACGCCGCGAACGTCGAGATAGCCGACCTCTACTTAGGCACCGTCGACGGCGTGGTCGTCAGCCGCGGCGCGCAGAATATAAGAGGCCTCAGAAGTCTTTCGATGCCTGGCGCGGGCTTCTTTATGGACCTTGACGGCGCGACCGCTTCGGGCGGCAAGGCGGGCGGCTATTATTTCCATAATTTCTGTTCGGTCTACTGCCTCAAGAACCTCCACGTCTATAACACCGACGGCTTTTACTTCAGCGCGGCCGGCTTCGACTCGGCCTACGGCGACCGCGAGATAACCCTCGATTTCAGATACAGCGAAAACGTCCGCTTCGAGACCACCTTCTTCACCACCACCCATCAGAAGCAGCTCTCGATAATGAATTGCAAGAACGTCGAGTTCATCGGCAACCCCTTCAATTCGGGCGAGGCCTCGGCGATAGACGTCCGCGACTCCGAGGATATAAGAATACTCGACAACTGGTTATACCATTTCAAAGACACCCTTATAACCGCAAATAACGTCAAAGACCTGCAGCTTGTCGGCAACCATTTCCATCAGCAGCTTCAGCGGGTAGACATCCTCACGGCCGACAACGTGACGGGCGTTATGGCGGGCAACCACAGCTACGCCAACCAGCCTTTCACCGAGGTCGCGGGCATATCTTATAAGGCAAATATGACAAATATGGACAAGACCCCCGAAATCACCAAGAAGATAAAGCTGGCGCTTAAAGAGTTTGAAGAGCTCCTTTACGCCTCTCACGGCAACACCTGCACCTCGGGCGTCACCTATAAGGACGGCAAGGATTACGTCATGAGCGTCGCCACGGGCAACTGGTTCGGAAACGTCGGCATCACGACCGTCGCGAAAAAGGCGCTCTCGGGTCTTACCACCGA
>JAEEIO010000012.1 GCA_016281405.1 Clostridiales bacterium
AAGACGTTCTTATCGCCTGCATTATCAGGGGCACGCGGATAGACATTCCCTCGGGCGAATCGAAAATCAAAAACGGCGACACGCTTATTATCGTGTCTGCCGGCCGAACGGTTATAAGACAGCTTAACGACATTTTCGCTTGACAGTTTGAAGGACGGATTATGAATTTTAAGATGATCGGGCGCTTTTGCGCTCAAAGACTCGGCGTCGAAGCCGCGTCGATGATCCCCGCCATGATCATCGGCTTTTGCGACGGCGACGTCCGCGCCGGATTCGCGTTTCTTATAGGGATCGCGATAGCGGGCGCAGTGTCGGGCGTGCTCGCGCTTTTATCCAAAGGCGCCAAAAACAGCTTTTTCGCGAGAGAGGGGCTTATCTGCGTCGGCGTGGGCTGGATACTGATGAGCCTTATAGGATGTCTTCCCTTCGTTATCTCGGGCGATATTCCTAATTATATCGACGCGTTATTCGAAATGATTTCGGGCTTCACCACTACGGGAGCGTCTATTCTCACCGACGTCGAGTCGCTGACGCGCGCCTCGCTTTATTGGAGGAGCTTCAGCCACTTCCTGGGCGGTATGGGCGTTCTTGTATTCGTGCTCGCCATCGCGCCCGCAGGGGGCAGCAGAGTCGGTTATACGATGCATCTGCTTCGCGCCGAGAGCCCCGGCCCCGAGGTCGGCAAGCTCGTCCCCAAAATGAGACTCAACGCGATTATTCTTTACGTTATTTACGTTGCGCTGACCGTCGCCGATTTCATTTTCCTCGTCTGCGGCGGCGTATCGGTATTTGAGGCTGTCTGCATCGCTTACGGCACGGCCGGCACGGGCGGCTTCTCGGTCATCAACGCGGGCATGGCGGGTTATTCGCACTACGTCCAGACCGTCACGGCCGTATTTTTGCTGCTTTACGGCACTAACTTCAACATTTACTATTTGCTCCTTATAAGACGTTTCAAGAGCGTTCTGAAGGACGAGGAGCTGCACGTCTATATCGGTATCGTAATTGTTTCGATAACGCTAATAGTGATAAATACTTTCCACATGTTCAGTTCGTTTGCCGAGACACTCCACCACTCCTTCTTCCAGGTGGCAAGTATTCTCACAACCGCGGGATTTACGACTGTTGATTTCAACGAGGTCCCGGGGCTTACGAAAACAATTTTGCTTTTGCTTATGGTATCGGGTGCCTGCGCGGGCAGCACGGGCGGCGGCATCAAGGTCGCGAGGATCATTCTTCTCATCAAAAACGCGGGGAGAAGCCTCAGGAATATGATGCATCCGCAAAGGGTCGAAACCGTGCGCCTTAGCGGCAGGTCGGTAGACGAAAAGGTTATTTCGGCTACGAACGCCTATCTGGCGCTTTACATCCTGCTTTTCATTATAAGCTTTATTATTATTTCGTTTGACGGAAACACCATTGAGACTAACTTTTCGGCGGTTTTAGCCTGCATGAACAACATCGGGCCCGGTTTCGGAAGATCCTTCGCGAACATGGCCTTCTTCGGCCCCGTTTCGAAGATAGTTCTTTCGGTAGGGATGCTCGCAGGCAGACTCGAGCTTTACCCGATACTTGTTCTATTCATACCTGCGACGTGGAAGCATCAGTAAGACAACAAGTAAAAAACGGACGCCTTGGGCGCCCGTTTTTTTGATCATTAAAGCCGTTTAAGAGTTCTCTTCTTTTTCCTCGTCCGCGGCGGGTTCTTCTTTTGCCTCGGCGCGGGGTCGGAATATTATGAGTTTGTAAATAAAGAAGTTCCAGAGGACCATCATACATTGAACGATGAGTTTGCAGATCCAGTCGAAAGGAATTACGAGCTGTAAGAGCCTTATAACGACGTTGGTTATGACGAGGTTTACAAGAAACAGAGTGCCGAAACGGATAATCTCGGGGAGCATCTTATTCTTGCTTTTGAAGGAAAGAAGTCTGTTCATTGTGTAGGAGACTATCGTTCCCAAAAGCATCGAAATCGATTGGCAGAGATTGGTGCCGTTGAAATCGAAGGCGGCAAATCCGTTTATGCCCGCGAAGGCGAAAAACGGAATGTCTCTGAGCGGCGTTCCTTCAATGACTATAAGCAGCAGCAGATTGAAGGAGATGAATTCCGTCAGCCAAGCCGAGAGGCCGGAGACGGCGTAACGGTAAAACTGACGTCGGTTCTCCTTATTCCGCATCCCGACAAGCGTATCTTTTACAGAGTCTATGAGTTTCATTTACGACTTTCTTTCTCGGTGACGAATCCCGCCCAGGAATCGGCATACTGCAAAAGCAGTGTGAGCGGTTCTTCCTTCGTGGCGACCGAACGGTTATCTTCTACGTATTGCCCGTCGTGATAGACTATCGCCTGAACCTCTTCCTGCGAAAGCTTGATAAAAGGCAGGCTCAAATAGATGCTTCTGACGGGGACCGAAAGATAGGTGAGGTCGTTATTGAAGGCATAGGGGAAAGTCGGGCCGTAGCCGTATTTTTTTTGCCTTTCT
Organism: Clostridiales bacterium; assembly: GCA_016281405.1. GTDB lineage: Bacteria > Bacillota > Clostridia > Oscillospirales > RGIG5299 > RGIG5299. The sequence goes on from JAEEIO010000012.1 coordinate 2,484, forward strand.
GTAGGCTCGGCGGGGATATACTGGGGATTGCCCGGCATTCCGACTTTACCGAGGTCGTGGAGCATGGCGACTATCACGCAGCTCTCCTCCGACACCTCGGGGTAAAGCGCCTCGCGCAGTTTAAGTATGTTCCTGCAAACGTTCATCGAGTGGATGAGCAGACCGTGTTCGACGCAGAGATGGTAGCGCGTGCTTGCGGGAGCGGTCAGCCAGTTGGTATTGTTTTCCATATAGGCAAGTAGCCTGTCCAGCTGCGCTCTGCGCTCGACTACGCGGTTTTTCATTTCTTCGTAGGTCTGCAGATAATCATCCATCGGCTATTCCTCAAAACTCGTCGTAATTATCGAGAACTTCTTTGAGAGCCTTAAGCTCTTCGGCGGTGAGGGTTATGCCCTTTCCCATTTTTTCGCCGTCAGGCGCCCAATCGCGTATGTCGTATTTGGCTTCGCGTCCGAGCCAGCTGATAAGCTTCAGTTTCTTTTGCCAACCGGTGGGATTAGTAGAGAGTGTTCCGACTTCTTTAATGATCTCGTAATTGATGTCAGGCATTTTGATTCCTCCCTGCTTTAAAATTTGACCAATTACGGATTTATTATATCACAATAGGCGGGAGGTGACAAGTATTTTTTTATATATTAATAGATTAAATTATTATATTTATTCGCACATTTTCAAAAACTCTTGCTCGTCGATAATTCTTATGCCGAGTTTTTTCGCGTCCTGAAGCTTTTTGCCCGCGTCCTCGCCCGCGAGGACGATGCTCGTCTTTTTCGAAACGGAACCCGAGGTTTTACCGCCGAGGGCTTCGATTTTTGCCTCGGCTTCGCTTCGGGTGAGGGTCGGAAGCGTTCCCGTGAGGACGAAGGTGAGACCGGCGAAGAGAGTGCCGCTCTCGGAGTCGTCGACGGTATTAAGTCCGTAGCCTATGAGACGGTCGACTATCGCGACGTTTTTGTCTATCGAGAAATAGCGGACTACTGCGTCGGCGGTGGCGGGGCCTACGTCGTCGATAGCTGTCAAAGAGTCGACGTCAGCCTTCATGAAGGCGTCGAGCGTTTTATAGCGGGAGGATAAGAGTTTTGCCGTCTTGACGCCGACCTCGGGGATTCCAAGGGCATAAATAAGCCTTGCGAGAGAGCGCGTTTTCGACTCCTCCACGGCGTTTTTAAGGTTTTCGGCCGATTTTTCTCCGAGGCCATCCATAGAGGCCACGGCGGCCGCGTCGAGCGCGTAAATATCGGCAATATTGTGAAGAAGCCCTTCGGCATAGAAACGCTCGCATAACGCTGCGCCGAGACCCGCGATATCCATTGCGTCCTTCGATGCGAAATGAACGATGTTGGCAACTGCCTGAGCGGGACAGGCCGAGTTTTCGCAGCGGACGGCCGCCTCGTCCTCGTCGAAAAAGACGGGCTCGCCGCAGGAGGGACAACGGTCGGGCATTTCAAAGGGAGCGCTTCCCTCTTTACGCGCGGATTTATCGGCAGAGATGATCTCGGGAATAATGTCGCCCGCTTTTCGGACCTCTACGGTGTCGCCGATCCTTATATCTTTATCGCGGATAAAGTCGCGGTTATGGAGCGTGGCTTTCGAAACTGTGCTCCCGGCGAGGAAAACGGGCTCCAAAACGGCGATAGGCGTCAGCACGCCCGTGCGGCCGACGTTGACTAAAATGTCTTTCAGAAGCGTTTTTTTGACCTCGGGAGGATATTTGTATGCAAGCGCCCAACGGGGCGTTTTGGAGGTGCTCCCGAGCGCTTTGCGAAGATCGAGGTCGTTTACTTTTATTACGGCGCCGTCGATATCGAACGGAAGCGAGTCGCGCATGGCGCCGAATTTTTCTATTATCTCTTCGATTTCGGCGACCGTCGTCGCCTTGATATAGTAGGGCGAGACCTTGAAGCCGAGGGATTTCATCCAGTCGAGCGTTTCGGAGTGTGTTTTGAAAGCCTTGCCGCTCTTTTGAAG
>JAEEIO010000013.1 GCA_016281405.1 Clostridiales bacterium
AAAACGCGGTTACTTCGTCAAATTCTACCGCAATCGTATTATTGCAGTCAACGTTATCCGAAACGTAGGTGACCGAACCCGTAAAATTAAAGATTATGCCGCATATATCCGAACCAACAAAATCGTCAAGGCCTACAATATCCTGTTTCGTCAGCGGCGTTCCGTCGTAAACCTTGCTGGCGCTTGTGGTCATCAACGTCACGGGACAGGGAACGACGCCGATCGTCCCGTGAGCGAGAGTTAAGTCGTAACGCCCCTGGTGTTCCAACGTGAAGGTGAAATCGTTTAGTATTATGCCTTCGGCTACGTGGGTGACGCCCGCGGCGCAGGTTATTGTCAGTTTGTCGCCCGTTTCGGGTATTTTGAACACGGTCCCCGCCTCGTCTTGGGGCGCTAAAAAATGATTGTTATATTTGACTCTATATACGGGATACGTCTGCTCTTCTCCGTTATACACCATTTTGTCATTGCTTAAAGACTCTATCAGGATTTCCCTGATCGGCTCCGCGTGAACCGTCAAGGCCGCGACCGCTGGCATCAGCATGCAAACCGAAATAATCGCGCAAAGAATCTTCTTTAATTTCATTTTCTTACCCCCGTTCGTATTCGGCTACCGTAATAATTATACATTAAGCGGAGAATAAAGTCAAATATAAACGCCGTCCCGTTCGGAACGGCGTTTATGATTTTATTCAGATTTTTACTCTCGGGAAGACCTTCAGAGCGGTCTTATAGAAGATGTTTTCCTTGTCCTCGTCGGTGAGGTCGGCGCCAAGCACAAGGCCCAGCTGCGCCGAGGGGTCGAACCAGAACATATCGGAGCCGAAGACCATCTTATGACTTCCCGCGTGATTTGCGAGGTATTCGACGACGCCGTATTCGAAGGGGTCGCCCGCGATGTCGAGGTAGGCGTTATCGTATTTCTTGGCCAAAGCCGCCGCGGCGCGGACGCCGTCGGTGCGGCCGCCCGAGTGACCGAAGACGAATTTGACGTCGGGATACTCTTTTATATACTCCTCGAAGAGCTCGGGCACCGCGTAGCGCTGATTGGGGTTATAAGACGAAAGCGCCCAGGTGTGCGACATTATGGGAAGGCCGTATTTTCTCGCGGCTTCCCACGCGGCGCGGTATCCGGGGTCGTTTCCGAAGACGTGATGCTCGGTCGGATGTATCTTTATCGCGACGAAAGCGGGGTGGTCGTGGTATTTTTCCATGACCGCGAGGCACCTTTCGCTGTAACGCGGGTCGAAGAGGAAATAGTTAAATATCCTGTGGCCCGACTTCTCATAGTAATAAAGGCTTTCGTCGGCGCATTTCTCGTATTCGGTGAGGTTTAAGCCCTTGTTGGAGGCCTGGATTATGGCGTCGATCTTAAGCTCGTCCATACGCTTAAGGAGCGTTTCGAGGCTGTGGTCGAAGCAAAGAAAATCTATTATCTCGCCTATATGGGTATGCGTATCTATTATCATTTATGACACCTGTCCTTTGAAATAGCTTTATTTTTTGTCCTTCCGCGGCAGGAGCCGCGGAAGGACAAACGGTGATTATTCGACGAGACCGCTTCTCTCAATGCCCTGGACGAATTTCTTCTGCAAGAAGATAAACATGACCATGAGCGGAGTGAGGGTCATAACGCTTCCCGCCATGACCGTCGCCGTATTGACTATATCGTCGTCGGTGACGGGACGTCCGAGCAGCTGCTCGAGCTCGTCTCTCGTGCGGAGGGACAGCGTGATAAGGGTCTTGATGCCCGAGGATAGGGGCTGCATATTCTGCTTGAAGTAGATGGAGGGCTCGTAGTAGTCGTTCCAGTGCCAGACTATCGACAAGACGAGGATGACAAGAAGCAGAGGTCTTGCCATCGGGACGACTATTCTGAAGAAGGTCCCGAGGAAGCCGCATCCGTCAATTCGCGCCGCCTCCTCCATTTCCTTAGGCATACTGATAAGCGTCTGGCGGGCAAGGAAGATAAACAGTCCGCCTTTGAGGCCGAGGCCGAGGAAGGAGGGGACGAAGCTGGGTAAGAAGGTATCCGTCCACTTGATGTTCGCGAAGAGGATGTAGCTCGGGATAAGGGTGGTCTGAAGCGGGATGATTATGGTCAGTATGACCATGAGGAAGAGAAATCCGCGAAGCCTGAACTTATAACGCGCGAGGCCGTAGCCGACGAAGGTGCAGGAGACGAGGTGACCTACCGTGCAGACGGCGGTTATGAGGAGCGAGTTCCAGATGTAAGTCTTGAACTGCATGAGGGTAAAGGCCATCGAGTAGTTGGCGAAACGCAGGTTTCTCGGTATCCATCCTATAGTGGGATCCATAAGGTCGGAGTTTGTCTTCAGAGAGGTGACCGCCATGAAAATAAAGGGATAGAGGAAGATGAAGGCGATGCCTATGAGAAGGATATACATTCCGATCCTCAAAGCGGTGCTTCCCCAGAAGCGGGGCTGCTTCGCCTTACGGAGGAACAGCTCCCAGAGCTCTTTGGCCGAGCGGCGCTGTTTCTTCTGCTTTTCGGGTTTTTCGTTTATCACGTCGTTACCAGTTGTAGCGGCGTTTTTTCGCTTTGCGCATCGCACGTTCATCAGCTCCTTTCGTAGTATCGGATCCGTAGCTTCTTCCGATGAAGAGGAAGACAAGCCCGACGAATACCAGTATGATCAGGGTGTATATCCACGAGACCGCCGCCGCTTTGTCGAACTGGTTCTGAGCGAGGGACATATCCTTTATGAGCTGCAGAACGTCGTTATCGACCGAGACGAAGGAGTCCGCTATGGAGTAGATAATGTTGACGACCATCATCGGCATTATCATGGGCAGCGTGATCTTCCAGAACTTTTCCCACTCCGTCGCTCCGTCGACGCCCGCCGACTCGTAAAGCGAAGGCGATATCGACTGGAGGCCCGAGAGGAACATGAGTATCTGAACCGAACACGACCACAAAACCGAAACTATGATGCTTAAGAAGTCGTTCACCATCTTGGTGAAGTCTCCGCCGAGATAGGCTATTACCGAGGGCGGGATAAGCGACGAACTGTTTATCGAGAGCGCGTTGGTGACGGCGCCGAGGGAATAAAGCTGTTCGAGAACGTAGCCCGTGCCGAGTATGAAGGGGAGGAAGAAGACCACTCGGAAGAAGCCCTTGAACTTTATGTTCCTGCTTATGATTATCGCAAGCAGCAGCGAGAAGATTATTATGAGGGGTATCTTGACGAAGGTGCCCGAAAGGATGTCGGTCAGGGCTCTGGTAAATCGCACGTCGTTTATGACGACGTCGATATAGTTGTCGAAGCCTATAAAGGACATCTTGAGGCCGACTATCATATCGAGCTTGGAGAAGCTTAAGACTATCGACAGGATAAGGGGGAAGGCGAAGAAGGCAAGCAGACCGATCGTGAGGGGGAGAGTGAAGAAGTAGCCTTCGAGCGCCGCGCGCCTTTCGAGGTTTATAAATCTGTTAAGCCAGACTCTGAACTTCGAGGGGTTCTTCGCGCTCTTTGCGGCGTGCCTTTCGGCGCGGGTCATGCGCTTCTTCGGCGCCTTCTCCTCCGCGACCTTTTCGGTGACGGGGGCGATTGCCTCTGCCGCCTCCGCGGTCTCTGCCGCCTCGGTTTTTACCTCTTCGGCGACGGCTTCGGCCGCTTCGGCTTCGGTTTTTATTTCTTCGGCGACTTCCGCGAGGTTTTCGTTATCTTTCTTTTTCAATGCTTCTCACCCCGTTTCATCTGATCTCGAAATCGTAAGCGCCGACCGTGACGCCTTCGATTTGCATGGCGGAGCCGGTATAGTTGATATAGAGCGTTTTGCCGTTCTCGTATCTCACTATCGCCGAGTTTCCGTTGTTTTCGTGATATATCATCGGCTGATCCCACACGTCGGAAAGCTTTTCGCTGCACTCGGTGTAGAAGCTGACGATATCTTCTTTCCACTGCCCGTATTCAGAGGAGAAGAGCTTGTTGTAATCGGAGAGCTTGAGGTTTTCGGTGGGTTCCTTGGTTATCTTATAATAAGGTATGCTGCCGTATTCCACAAGTCTCAGCCTCTGGACCGTCTGGTCGTAGAAGAGGTTTATGGGCTCGTCGATATAGCCGACGTAGCCGTGGATGACCATCTGGACGAAAGGCACCGATTTATAGGTTATATGATACTCGGACGATTTTTCGGGCATGCCCGTTATCATATTGGCGTATTTGAGGGTGTAGAGCGAGGCTCCTTCGACCGCGAGCAGATCGGTGTTCTCGGCGAGGTCGGCCATCGTTCTGTCCCAACCGTTCAGCGTATCCGTCCTCGTGTGGATAAGGGTGCTTCCGTTATAGTTCTGGAAGAGGATGTTGCCGACGGTGTTCGCCGCGACGCCGCTGAAGTTTATGGATTTGACGTTCCTTGCGAGCGACTTCATGTTTCTCTCGACCGCGACGTAGTTTAAGAAGTAGTTTTTGCCGGTGAAGTCGGTGACGGCTATCGAGTTGCCGTAGTTGATTATGTCGTTCTTGGTCGAGAAGCCGCCGTTATCGATGTTGGCCTTTATGGGCTCGACCTCGAGGAGCGTCTTCGCGCCTATCGACTTGGCGTATTCGGCGTAGCTCCTCGCTCCCGAGGCGCCGCCGACGGCCGATTCGACGGGCCACGTCGTCGGATATTTCCCGAAGCCGCCTCTCGCGTAGCCGACGAATTTCGCGACTATGTTGTCGACTCCCGCTTTATAGAGGTCTTCGGTTATCGTCTTGGCGTCCTGGAAGGAGGTCATCTTGACTATCTTGGTGAAGAGTATCTGGCTCTCCCACGTCGACATAAAGAAGTCGAGGACTATCGGGATCTTGGTGTTGACCGAGGTGATGTTATCCTTGAGGTCGCCGTTCTTTATGAGGTAGGCGCGGTAGGCGTTCGCGAGGCCGCTGTAGTTGGCGTCGTCGCCCGAAAGGAAGGCGTATCTCACTTCGTGAGAAATATCGGAGACGGGTTTCTCGCTGTATTTCTTGCCCGCTATCTTCTTGACGTTGATGCTGCCTATCGTGTTGCCGTAGCTGCCGACCGTTATGTTGGTGGCAAGTATTTCGGTGGTGTAGCGATAGCGGAAACGGAGCGACGAGCGGTAGAGGTCGACCGCGTAGCCCGCGGGCGAGGTGACGACCGAAGCTTCGGCGTCGGCGCCAGCGGAGTAGCCGACGACGGCGACCTTATCGGTTTCGTTGACCATGCCGAACACGGGGAGGTTGGTGCTCTCTATGCGGGTCTCGTTCCTGCGGTATTTGTCCATATCGAGAACGTCGGTGCCGCCTACCGAGAAGGCGTATTCCTTGGCGTAGATGCTGTTGACGTTTTCGTTGAAGTTTATCATCATGCCCGAGCCGTCGGGGATGATGGTGTAGCCGTCTTTCCTGCTGTTGCAGGCGCCGAGGAAGGGGAGAATCTCGATGTCGACTATCTTTCTCGCGGTGTCGCCGGAGCCCTTCTCCTTTATGGAGTCGTTGAGTATCTTGGCGTAGAGGGTGCCGTCAACGAGGCCGAACTCGACGTCGAAGGATATTTTGGCTTTGGTGAAGTCGAAGGACATTATCAGCTTGCTTCCCGAGATCCTGTAGTCGACCTTGCAGTCGGCCGACGACGCCGAGGCGTAGGCGACCTTGGTGCCCGTCGCGGATTCGGAACGGAGCTGGTCGGCGTAGAGGACTACGAGGGAGCGCATGAGGTTCTTCCAGCGCGGGATGAGGTCGGGATCGGCGATGTCGTATTCGGTTTCGTCGACGCCGGCGCGCCAGAGGTAAGGCTTATCGGGGTTCTGGCTGTCGAGGACGAATATCGAGTTGCACTGGAGACCGGTGGTGACGGTGACGGTTTCGGTGCCGTAGACGGTGTAGTAGCAGTCTACTTTGACGGTGACCGCGTTGCCTTCCTTACGAAGGCCGGTGAAGTATTCATAGTCCGCCAAGAACTGCTTCTTTAACTCTTTGAAATCGTTTACGGTCTCTATGGCGTAGTCGTTCACCGTAACCTTGGTGTTTTCGGGCTTTTCACCGGTGGCGGGGTCTATAATGGTTTCGCCCGTGCCCTTCTTTATTTCGATGGAGTAGTTGATTTTGCTGTAGAGAGGACTGTCGGGGACTTCAAATATCTTTTTGAAGTCGGCCTCTTCCATGTCGGCGGGCTTCTTGCGGAGACCCGTCGTCACGCCGAGCTCGGTGTTCCATGCGTTTTCGGTGACGTAGTCGAAGAAGAAGAGGGCTTTCTCGGCCGCGGTGGCTCCCACGACGACCTCTTCGCCGCTATCGTTCTTTTCCTTGACGTCTTTGATCTCCTCGCTCGTCGTCTTCTTGGCGGCGCTGCTCTGCTTGGCGTAGCTTATTTTGACGGCGTCGCCGAGCTTTTTGTTCGCCATGACGTTGACGTAGTCGCTGACGGAGTCGAGCGGAACGTCGTCGACGGCGGTGATGAGAGCGCCCGCCTCGAGGCCTTTGTCGACCATGTCGGGAGTCATGCCGTTCGCGGGCGAGGCAAATCCGCCGATTATGAGGCCGGAGGGTCTGACCTCGTCGACCTCGTGGGTGAGTTTGGCTTCGAGCATGCCGGTAAGGCGGTCGGCGACCACCTTGTCGGCGGTGAAGACGCTTTCCTTTAAGCATCCGCTGTAACGGACGAAATAGAGTTTGAGGTTTCCGCTCGTCGCTATGGGCGACGCGAAATCTATCTCCATTTCGGCAAGGCTTTCGGCGGGGAACTCATAGGTCTGCCGTTCGGCCTTGGTATCGGCGGAGACTATGAAGGAAAGGGCCGGCGCCGTAAGGGCTATCGCTATGAGGATCGCTATAAATCTTTTTAATTTCATATCTTTCCGCCTCCTTTACAACAGTATCATGCGAATTTCGGTTATTATGCTCTCGACGAAGTTGATGACCTGGCCGATGAGCGTTATGCCGAGGATGCTGACCATCCAGATGAGAATCATCATAAGGCCTACGACTATGCCGACTCTTATCGTCTTGCCGACGCTGTAGTCGTTCAGCGTCTTAAGCCCGCCTATCATCAGGAAGAATACCCAGACGGAGGATATCTGTAAAAGTGAGCTCCAGATATCGAACTCGGACTGGCAAAGGACGTGGCTTAAGGGGATGAGGATCAGCGTCATGAAGATGTAGGGTATCTCGGCCATCGCCGTGGCGTAGAATATCTCCTTGAACTTCGATTCGCCGTCCCATATCGACGTTATCGCGATGCTCGCGGCGGCCCACGTTATGGGCGGCAGGAGCATCTTGATGATTTCGAGCGCTATGTTCGCGTTTCTCGGTTCGAGGTCGGCGAGAGGATAGTGGACGAGGAAGATGAAGGCGAGTCTTACGACTACGACCAGCACGAAGACCACTATCGGCGGCCACCACATCAGTTTGTCGGCCGAGCCTTTTATACGGTCAAACAGTTTGAAGGGCGACCGGAGCGTGCCGACGAATATCTGAGCGTTTTTCTTGACCGACCATTTCTTTCTGCCCTCTTCGGACGAGAAGGAAAGCGCGAGGTCGGCCGTCTTGGCTATTCCCTTGAAGAGGAAGAAGACGCCGAAGCCTATCGCGACGGCAACCACTACTATAAGGAAGAAATACTGGCGGAAGGTCTCGCGGCGCCATTCGCCGAAGGCCTGCGAGTAGCCTGCGCGGTCCTGCGCGAGATAGTAGAGGTCCATGGCCTTTGCGTAGTTGCCGTCCTTGAACTCGGTCTTGGCGAGGCCGACGTGAGCCATGTCGTAGGTGGAGGTCATCGCGAGGACTTCCTTCCACGTCTCGGAGGCGGCGTCGTATTTGCCTTCGGAGTAGTAGTTGACGGCTTCGTGGACTTTGGTTATGAAGGCCGTGGGTTTGAATATCTGAATGGAATTGAGGTTTTTATCGAGGACGTAGATGCTGCCCTGGCTGTCGACTGCGAGCGATTCGGGATATTCGAAGGTGCCCTTCGAGTCGCCCAGACCGCCGAAGACGGTGAGGCAGTTGCCCTCCTGGTCGTATTGATAGAGCTTGCCGTTGTTTCTCTCGAGAACGGTCACGATGCCCGTATCGTCGACGCATATATCGGCGAAGACCGGGAACTGATAGAGGCCTCTCTCGTTGACGCGCTCGCCAAACCAGAAGGTCTCGCCGAGCAGGCTCGCCTTAGCGAAGAAGAGAGCGAGGGGGTTGGTGTCGCTCGAGAAGAAGCTCGCGACCAAGGAATCGTAAATGCTTCCGGTGCCGCCGCCGCCGTAGTTCTTATATATGTTGTCGCCGACGGAGTTGAGCCTCTTTATCTCGCCGCCCAGGGTGTCCTGCGTGACGGCGTAGACGAGGGCGTCTTTACCGAGGGTGATGTTAAGATAGAACTTGGCGTAGGTCTTGGTCTTGCTCTTGACGTATTCGCTGAGGCCCAAAGCTCTGTATATCGCGAGCTCGAGGTCGAAGGCGACCGAAGCCTGTCCGAAGTAGCCCTTGAATTCGTTGTTGTCGTCGAGAGTCATGACCGACTCCTTGACGACGACGTAAAGATAACCGGTCTTGGTCTTGATTATCTTCGCGGGGGCGTAGTTGGTGGATATCTCTTCGTCGGTGATGAGGTCGGAGGTCGGGATACCGTAAACTCTGACGAGGGAGCCGTCCTGCGCTATCGTGACGATGCGTTTGTTCTCGGTGTCGGCGACGTAGATGTTGTCGTTCTCAAAGTCGGCGATGAATACGCCGCGGGGACTCGAGAAGGAGGAGAACTCGTTTACGGTAATCTCTTTGGTGAGGGTCACTTCCCTCTCCTTGACGACCTCTTCGCCGTCAACCGTTTCGGTATACTGTTCGACGCCCTGCTTTTCGCCCGTCTTGACGGTCTCCGCAAAGTAGCCGCCCCAGATACCCAAGAGCTCCTGATTTCTGTTGAACTTGACGATACGGTTGTTCTTGGTGTCGGCCACGTAGATGTTGTCGTAAACGTCGATGAAGATGTCTTCGGGCGAGGTGAGCTCTATTTTATCGCCCACGTCGACCTTGACCTCTTCGTATTCCGCCGTTTCGACGGCGTAGCCTTCGGCGTCGACGACGGTCTTTTTGTTGCCCGTGGCTCTCCAGTAGGTGAACTCGGAGAAAGCCTCGATCTCCATTATGACCGTTTCGACGTTGTAGGTGGTGGGTATGGCCGTCCTGCCGTCGATGCCGTGAGGGATGTAGTTATCGCTTTCGGCGCCCGCGCCTATGCAGAGAAGTCCGACGAGGACGAGGGCCGCGAGGGTCACGCTTAAGATACGCTTTACCGTTTTCATGCGCGTCGCCTCCTTAACCCTTGATGCCCGCGTAGGTCATGGTCTCGATAACCTTACGCTGCATTATGACGAATATGACTATTGTCGGGAGAGTCATGAGAAGACTGGCCGCCGCGACTATGCCGGCCGTGGCAAGGGTCGCCGCGCCGGCGCCGCCCGCAAGGCTCTGGAGCGCAAGAGGAAGCGTTCTCATCGACTGCTTGGAGATGAATATGAGGGGCGTGAAATAGTCGTTCCACGATCCGACGAAGGAGAAGACTATGAGGGCGGAGAGAGCGGGCTTCTGGGCGGGCATGACAATCTTCCAGAATATCCTGAACTCTCCCGCGCCGTCGATTCGCGCGGCCTCTATAAGCTCGTAGGGGTATTGGTCTATAAACTGTTTCATGAGGAAGAAGTTGCCCGACGCGCCGACGGAAACTATTATGATGCCGACGTAGGAGTCGAGCAGGTGCAGGTTTGAAACGACGAGGAAGGAGGGTATTCTCGTGACGTAGGGCGAGAACATGAGGGTCGCTATGACGACGCTGAATATTATGTTCTTTCCGGGGATGTTGAACTTGGAAAGACCGTAGGCGCCCATCGAGCAGACCAGGCAGGTGCCCGCCACTATGCTGACCGTAAGCACTATACTGTTGAAAAGATAACGGGTAAAGGGCACGGTCGAGTTCGAAAGAGCCGTAAAGAGGTTGGTGAAGTTATCGAGCGTCGGCTTTTCGACGAAAAACCTCGGAGGATAGTAGAAAAGCTCGTCGTAGGGTTTCAAGGAGCTTGAAATCATATAGACTATCGGAAGGAGGCAGAAGACGGCGAGAAGTATCATAAAGATATAGAGCAATACCCAACCGACCGTTATGTGACGGAAGCCGCGGCGGATATCCTTCATCTTTTCGATAAATCTCTTTTTGAAGGGTTCTTTCGCTATTACTTTTGTCGATTCGTAATTCACTTACTTCTCCTCCTTTCTCATTCGTCGGTGGATCTGAGGATCCGCATTATTATTTTACCTATTATAAAGGTCATGAGGAAGAGCACGACGGCTATGGCCGAGGCGTAGCCCATCTGGAAGCGGACGAAGGCGTAGTCGTAAAGGTGGGCGACTATCGTGTGTGCCGCGTAGTTGGGCGAGGGGAAGCCCGCGACGTTGACCGCTATGTCGAAGACCGCGAGGGCGCCCGTTACCGAGGTGATGGCGCCGTAGAGGAGCTGAGGCTTCATCGAGGGGAGGATTATATACTGAAGCTCCTGGAACTTGGTCTTGATGCCGTCTATCCTGCCCGATTCGAGAAGCTCGCGGTTGAGGTTCTGAATACCGGCGAGGAAGACGAGGAAGCCGCCGCCCATACTCATCCATATCTGGATTATGATTATGACCGTCATAATATAGGCGGGGTTCAAGGTCCACGCGATGGGCTCGGAGATAAGTCCGATATTGAGTAGGAAGTTATTCAGATAGCCGTATTTATCGCTCGAGAAGACGACCATCCAGATAACCGACATCGCGACGCCCGAGGTGATGGAGGGGATATAGAAGGCGAGGGCGAAACCGGTCTTGAATTTGAGGTTGTTTATGACCCACGCCGAAACGAAGGACATCAGATAACCCACGGGACCGGTGATTATCGCGAAGGTGAAGGTGTTTTTAAGGGAGAGGATGAATATATCGTCATCCAGGAAAAGGAGTCTGTAGTTGGTGATACCCGCGAAGGTCGGCGCCTCTATCATATTATAATTGGTAAGGCTGAGGCCCATCGCGACTATGACCGGGGTGATGGTGAAGACTATGAAGAGGATGAAGAACGGGAGGAAAAAGAGCAGTCCGACCCAGTTTTTCGTAAGCTTTTTGGGCTTTCTCTTCTTGGCAATAAGCGGGGATTCCACCGCCGCGTTAACAGCGTCCAATTATGCTCCCTCCTTTTCGTAAAGATAACCGAAGCCGTATTCCTCGTGCTTCATCTTGAGCTCGCGGTTTATTGCTATGACCGCTTCCTCAAGAGCGTCTCTCAGGTTGAGACCGTTCATAACGACCTTGGTCCACGCGTTGGTGAGGTGTCTTGCGGTGAAGTATCCGCCGAGGACGTAGGGATATTCGTAGACCCACTTTCTCGTCTCGCGGATGACGTTCAGGTCTTCGACGCTCCAGTTCATCTTGTCGAAGGCGTTAAGGTTGGCGGAGTTCCATCTGGCGGCCTCGCCGACGATGCCCTCGATGCTGACGCCGTATTCGGTCTGGGTCTCTTCGCTCATCCACCATTTGAGGAGCTCCCAGCATTCGTCGGGCATTTCGGTCCCGCTCATGACGAAGGAGGAGGTGCCGACCGAGCCGCTGTGCGTTCTGTTGACCGATTTGGTGCCGTCTTCGTTCTCGACCTCAAGGCCGGGCATAAGGGCTATGGCCCAGCGGCCGTTGAGCTCGGGCGCGGCGGCCTTCAGCTGGATGTAAGTGGCGAAGCTGCCCATGCCGCAGGGAGTCTCGCCCGTGCGGAATCTGTTATAGAAGTCCTGCGCGACGGGGACTGCGTATTTGGTGAAGAGGTCGGTCTGTTCCTTCATCGCCATATAGGCTTCGGCGGTGTCGAGACCCGAATAGAGAAGGTCTTCGGTGTAGACGCTGCCGCCGTATTGGAGAAGGTAGGAGGTCTCGTCACGGCCGAGCGCTATCGTCATTTCTCTGGCGTAGAGGACGGGCAGAACGTAATTGTAAATATCCTGTCTGGACTGGGGGACCTCAAGGCCTAACTGCTCGAAGATGTCGGTGCGGTAGAAGAAGGCTCTGAAGTCCATCGTCTCGGGAAGACCGTAGATGCCGCCGTTGTAAGTCAGGGGGTTGAAGATGACGGGGAGGAACCACTCTTTGACTTCCTCGAAGTCGTCGTACTTACTGAGGTCGAGCGTCGCGTGTCTGACGGCGAACTCGGCGGGCGAGCCGCTGTCGGCCGAGACGCAGACGTCGGGGACGTTGACGCCGGACGCAATGGCGAGCATCAGCGCGTTGGTCGCGCCCGCGGAAAGCTGACCGGCGGGCATTATGGCGAGCTGAACGCCTATGTCTTTCTCGGGAGTGAAGGTGTTGTCGGCGAGTTCCTTGAAGAGCTCGGCCCAGTCGATGCCTCGGGCGATCCATACCTTGAGCACCTTTTCGGGTATCTTCGCTCCCTCGACGCCCTTTATGCTGTCGTAGTCCTTGACGAAGGAGAGGAAGAAGTTCTTAACGGAAGACGAAAACTTGTCCCAGAAGGACGCGACGCGGGACGGGAGCTTGTATTCGTCGGTATATACGGTAAAAATGTCTATCGCAAGAGGTTGTGATTGAAGCGAGGAATAGTAAGTCGAGAGACTCGTCTGCGCGCTTAGGAAGTCGGTGTCGTAAAGTCTCGCGACGCGGTATTCGTATTTCACGGCGGTGTCGAAGGCGGTCTTCAGATATTTGAAGCTGTTGGCCATCGAGGGTATTCTGCCGTTCGCGGCGATGTCGACGAGGAAATCGTATTTCCAGGCCATGCTGTCGCTCATTATCTGGAACTTTTTCCGGAAGCCCCTCTTGTCGTTGCCGTCGTAGAAGCCGTAGTCGTAGTTATAGTCGGGCTTCGAGCCGGTTATGGTGCGTATGTCGCTCATGAAGCCGTTCATAAGCTCCATATCGTAGTAGATCGACTGGATGAGCGGGGTGTAGTCGCCCATGACGACGGTCATCGTGATGGTGTGGACGCCCTCGTCGAAATAGTAGTAAACGGGCGCGCCGTCCACCTCGAGGGTGTAGTTCATCCAGTCTTTTCTTTCGAGATATCTGAACTCGTATTCGACGAACTCGGAGAAAGGCACCTCGCCGTCTATCTCTATCTTACGGTAGACGGATATGCTGTCGTTATAGGCCTGCCATTCGCGGAAGGCTATCTTATAGGTGCCCGCCTTTTTGACCTCGAAGCTCCAGGTGAGCGCCTTGCCCGCCTTGACCCAGGTGCCGCTGCCTATTATGTTGAGGATCTTCTTATCCCACTGATAGGGAGAGCAACCGGGGTCGCCGTCGGCCTCGCGGCGGATGGCGCTGCCGTTGCGCTCTATCGGGAACTCGGCCTCGAACTCTATAGGCTCAGACGTGGCGGCCTGCTTGTCAAGGCCGTCCTTCTTTAAGGCCGCGGTATATTCGGCGTAGGTCATAAGCTGTTTCTGCGGCTTGACGGTGAGGTCGCCGAATACCATGTCGCCCGAATAGTAGACCATCGAGACGGTATGCTCGCCCGCCTCGAAATAGATGGCTATCGGCATCGCGTAGAAGCCGTAGTAATCCATAAAGCCGGACTCGCGCCACTCCTCGATCTCCACCGCGCGGGGCCTCATCTCGTCGCCGTCGGTGTTCTTTACACGGACGGCGCCGTTTTCGTCGGTGAAATAGCGGTAGAACATGTGGTTGTCGGCCTCGTAGTAGAGCTTCTCTCCGTCGAAGAGGAGCTTACGGACGGGGTCGGCGCCGTTGCCCGCGGGGATGAAATAGTCGAGCGAGAACTCGTAAAGTCCCGCTTCGGCAACGGTGAAGGTCCAGGTCAGCGTTCCGTCCTCATAGGTCCAGAGGGAACCCGTCCTCTTGTCGCCCTCGGGCCCGTAAAGTCCCGTCTCGACGGCGCTGCCGTCCTCTTTCCTGACGGTTTCGGGCGTGATGACGACGGTGTTGCTTTCCACGTCCGCGGGGGCGGTATAGCCCGCCTTGAGATAGCTCTCGTAGAGCCTGGTGTAGAAAGGCACGTCCATCAGCTCGGCGATAAGCTCGTCGGTGTAGGGGTCTTCGACGCCGTAGGTGAATTGCGCGGCGCTTGCGAACAGACCGCAGACCGACGGCATTATGAGGAACACCGTCAGCACGACCGACAGAAGCCTTGCGAGCTTTCTGCTTGTTTGCATCTGCTTCAATCCTTTCCGGGAAAATGATAGACACTGAAAGTTACTGTTTCAGTATCTATAATTATATACAAATCGCTTGATTTGTCAACGTTTTGACGGCGTCCCGCGCGGCGCGAAAACGGCGTCGGCGGCCGTTTTCGGCGGTTTTTTCGATTTTTAACTTTTATTTAATTTTATTGTAAGCAAAACGAAAGATAATATTATTGAAATCGTAATGGCGCTTACCCGTTATTTTTACCACAAATCACTTTTTTTCAGCCGATTTTCAGCCCCGCTTCACTCTGTGAGAGGGGATCAAAAAAGCGGTTTTCGGACGTAAAAAAACGGAGGAAAATCCTCCGTTTTTTAATCTTTATGAATTAAACGGCGCTGTTTTCGAGTATGACTTTCTTCGCCCACTCGGCCCATTCGGGCTTTACGCCGATGTTGTCGTAGCCGCCGCCGTAGTCCTTGGCTATCCAGCCGCCGCCGGCCGCTCTGAAGAGTTTGCACATCTCGAGGGCGCGGGATTCTATGAACTCTTTGTCGCCCGTGGGAAGAACCTTCTGTATGTCTACGGGTGAGTAGAAAACAACCCTGTCGGCAAACTCGGAGGCAAGCACCTCGGTCGGATAGACGTCGGGCTGGTCGAACTGAAAGACGTCGATGCCCGCGTCGATGAGGTCTTTCATAAGGACGTAATTTTTGCCGCAGGAGTGCATGAAGGTCGCCATACCCGCTTCGTGGGCGGCGTCGGCTATCTTGCGGTAGTAGGGTTTTATAAGCTCTCTGAAGGTGTCGGGAGACGAAGGTGCTTTCCTGCGTGCCGAGGTCGTCGCCCAGAAACCACGCGTCGAAGCCGCATCCCGCGATGCTTTTGATTATCTGCGCTTCGTGGTCGGAGACCATATCCATAAACTCGGCGACGTGCTCGGGCTCTATAATCATATCCATCAGAGCGTTTGTCATCAGGCGGGCGTCACGAAGGGTCGAGAAGACCTGACGGCCGACGGCGACTACGAATTTCTCGGAGTGGGCGAAATCGTGCTTAAGGAATTCCTCACGGTAGTTCGGGTCGAATTCGGGCATTTTGAAGGTGTAGTCGTCCCAGTCCTGAATCACGCCCCTCACGCACTCGCCGTTGGTCTTTCCGTTGAAACGGCCGTAGATATTGCCGAAAATATCGCGGCGCACCTCGCCCTTGAAGCCAGAGAGCTCCTTGAGTTCGGGGTAGTCGCCCCAGTTTTCGTAGGGGTTGGGTTCGAGGTTTATATAGCGGCGCGACCAGACCATCGCGAAGTCGGAAGGGCCGCCTATGAAATCGAAGCCGAAGCGGGGCGGATTATCGTGTCTTATAAGGCGTTTGATTACTTCTTTCGACGTCATAACGTCACCCTGCCGCGCGGCGACGGCGTTTTTTGCGATAACGGACGCCGCGGCTTTATCCGTCGTTAGTATTATACACCGTTATTGCCGCGGTGTAAATTGCAATACGGGCAAAAAATATTGCAGATACCGCAAAAAGCGGCGTCTGCAATAAAATCGGTTCTTCGAGTTTTTAATATTTTATTTTTGAGAGCGCCTTGGCGACCGCCGTGCCTATCACGGTGCAGGCCGCGGCTTCGAGGACGACGTTGAGGCTGACCACGGTCATGGCGGCTATCACTACGGCGTCGCCGAATTTATCGGCGAGGTAGGTGGTGCCGAAAAGGAGGACGAGGGCGGTCATGAAGAGGACGGTGTTGAGGAGCGCGCCCGCGAGGCTCGCGACTATGTAGGAGACGATCCTCGTCTTGTCTATCTTTGCGAGAAGCTTGAAAATGAGGCCGCAGAGCCAGCCCATGAGGATACGCGGTATCATAAAGAGGATCACGGCGAACCACGGGTTGATGGCGACGAGGGCGATGCCGAAGTCCGACGGCGACGGCACGCCGAGAAAGGCCATGAGGACGCTCGTCAGTCCGAATACGCCGCCTAATATCGCGCCGTACATCGGCCCTAAGGTAATGGCGCCGACGACGACGGGTATCATGAGAAGGGTTATTTCGATAACTCCGATCTTGATATAGCCGATAAAGGGCACGAGCCACATGAGCAATATGACCGCCGCGAGCACCGAGGCGAGGACGAATTTTTTGAGTCTGACGGAACTGCTTCTTTTAAGAGACATTTTTATCACCTTTTCTATTTACAAAAACCGTCAAATAATGTATTATATTAGTATGCGTATTATAGCATATCGCAACGGTAAAATCAAGACCGCGAGGTGATTTTTATGAAAAAGTATGACGCCGCGAACGACACTCTTTCCGATCCCGAGCAGATAAAGCTTTTACTGCTCTATATCTTCATAGCCGTCCGCCGTCCCATGACCGAGACGGAGCTGACCGACGCCGTCCGCTACGACGAGCTTTGCAACTATTTCGATATGGCGGGGTGCTTGAAGGAGCTTGTAAGGGGCGGGCTCGTCGACCGCACCGAAATAGACGGCGACTATTATTACAGTCCGACCGCGAAGGGCTTTTCGACCCTCTCGGAGCTCGAGCATTACATCCCGAAGTCGGTGAGAGACAAGGCAAATCTCGCGTCGACCAAGACGCTCGCCTCCATAATCCGCAAGGAGGCCGTCGGGACGGAAATAAAAGAGGTGCCGATGGGGTATATGGTGACGCTGACCTTAAACGACGAGAGCATGAGAATATTCGAGACGACGCTTTATATGCCGTCCATAGGTCAGGCGAACGCCCTCTGCAAGTCCTTTAAGGAAGACCCCGAAAAAGTCTATTTCGCCTTTATGAACGCCGTGACGGAAAAGACGTCGGAGGAAGAGGCTTGACCCGCGGCGAAAAGGCCGAGGCCTTTTTCAGAGAGGGCTACGGCTGCGCGCAGTCGGTCGTCCTCGCCTTTACGGACGAAACGGGGCTTTCGGAAGAGACTCTCGCCTCGCTCGCGTCGCCCTTCGGCGGCGGACTCGGACGGATGCGCGAGGTCTGCGGCGCCGTCAGCGGCGCGGCCGCGGTGCTGGGACTTTTACGCGGCTCCCCCACTCCCGACCGCGCGGAGCGCGCCCGCGTTTACGCCGAAACGAGGGAGTTTGCCGACCGTTTCAAGGAAAAACACGGCTCTGTCGTCTGCCGCGAGATAATGGCGGGGGTGAAAACCTCGGGCGGCCCCTTCCCCGCCGAACGGAACGAGGAGTTTTACAGGTCGCGCCCCTGCCTTTCGTGCGTAAGGGACGCCGCCGATATTTTGGAAAAACTGCTTACCGAAAAGGAGAATGAAAATGAAAAAATCGACTAAAATACTGCTTCTCACCGCGGCGGCCCTTTCGGCCCTCGCTCTGCTTGCCGCCTGCGCGGGCGGAGGGGAGACCTCGTCCGTCACGCCGTCGGCGCCCGCCGAAGACGTCACCGAGATAAAAGAGATGGCGGCGACCTTCATAGACGCCATAAGGCAGCAAAACGTCGTCAAAATGGAGACGATGGGCGGCGTGCCCGTCGACACCTACGGCGACTGGAGCAAGCCGACCATTGAAAAAATAACCTCCGAGGAGGTCTCGGTCACCGCCGAAAAGGCGGTCTACAAGGTCACGGTCACCGTTAAAGACAACGGCGGCGCCGCGAAAATCGCAAACGGCGAAAACCGCTACGTCCTCACCGTAACACTTGACGCCGACATAGGCGCCTATGAATTTGATTTTACAAAGGATGAGTAAAAAATGAAAATCTCCGACATCGACAAAAACTTTGCCACGCCCGTCGCCTGCGAGGACGGCATAGCCTACTACTCGCCCTTCGAGGCGCCGTTTGAAATCGACGGGCTCCCCGAGTGGAAGCGTAACGGCAATCTTTCCCGTCTTACGAAGGAGCTTCAGCAAGACGAAAAGCTATTCCACGGCGTCAGGGCGCTTGCGTCCTGCACCGCGGGCGGCATGATAAGATTCCGGACCGATTCGCCCGTCGTCGCCGTCAAATACACCCAGCCCGAGCTTTACACCCACCCCAATATGTGCCTGATCGGCGCCGCGGGTTTAGACCTCTACATCGGGTCGGGCGCCTCGAAAAAATACCGCGCGAGCATGCTCCCCGCCGAAAACGGCGAGACGGCGGTAAGGACGATAAACGTCGACGAGGGCTTTAAGGAGATAACGATAAATCTTCCCCATTACGCGGGCATTAACGAGATAAGCGTCGGCGTCAAAGAGGGGTGCCGCGTCGCCGCGCCGAAGCCTTTCAGGGTCCCTCATCCCATTTGCTTTTACGGCTCGTCTATAACACAGGGCGGATGCGCCTCCCATTCGGGCAACACCTACACCGCCGTCGTCGGCAGGACGCTAGACGCCGAGGTCATTAATCTCGGCTTTTCGGGCAGCTGCAAGGGCGAGCTTCTGATGGCCGATTATATCAACACGCTCGAGCTTTCGGCCTACGTCTACGATTACGACCACAACACCCCCGACGTGCAGTTTCTCAAAGATACCCACCTCGCCTGCTACGAGAGAGTCCGCGAGCATCACAAGGACCTGCCCATCGTCATCCTCTCGAAGCCCGACTACCACGATTACGCGCCCGACGACGAGCTTCGCCGCCAGGTAGTCATAGCGACCTACGAAAAGGCGAAGGCGCGGGGCGACCGCGTGGCGTTCGTGGACGGCAAGTATATCATGGACGGCCCGCGCAAGCTCGACTGCACCGTCGACGGCTGTCATCCGAACGACCTCGGCTTTTACAGGATGGCAAGGAAGGTCATAAAGGCGCTCAGGGAGCTGGGAGTGTAAATAATAACGAAAGAACGCCCCCGCCTCGACGGCCGCGCGAAGCGCGGCGGATCCGCCGCGGCCGCTTTTTCCGATATTACAAGCCGCGCCGACAGATACGCGGCGGAATTGAAAATCCCCTGCTCGAAAACGAGCAGGGGATTTTGTCGGGGCGGGGGTTTAGAAGAATATCGGGCTGTCGAAAACTATGTTGGTGCTGTTCGTGAAGCTGTTCTGGAGCGACGAGATGCTCGTCTGCTTTCTGAAGGTGTCGCCCGCGAAGAGGACGTCGCTGCAGCCATTTCCGGTGATGTCGGCCGCGGTGCTGCTTGTCATGTCCTGCGTGAAGCAGTTTACCATAAAGGTTATCGCGCTGGAGTTTTGCAGCACGGCGTTATAGTCCTCGTTGCCGACGAACTGGTTGCCCGTGACGGTTATCCTCTTGCTCGAGGCAGGCGCGTTGCTTATGCGAAGGCCCTTCGAGTGGTTGGTTATGGTGCAGAACTCTATGGCGACGTCGGTGCATCCGTCAAGGTCGATGCCCACTCTGTCGGCGGGAACGCCGACGGTGGCGTTGGCCGTATAGGAGACGCCGCCGTTGGTGGCGACCCACATATCTCTTATGACGACGCCTTCGCAGTCGGTCATTTTGATCGCCGCGGGATTCTCGCCGTAGGGCTTGGAGCTTCCGCTCAGGGCGGTATAGCCGAGGTCGAAGCCGCCGAGCGAGACGGTTATTCCGGTGCAGTCGGTAAACTCGACGTCGGTACCGAAGCCCCATACCTCGGAGGCGGTGTTGAGGACGATATTCTCACAGTCTGAAGCGACTATGAGATGCTGGTTGGTGAGTCCTAAAAAGGAGCGCATTTCGACGTTTTCACAGCCGTTAAGTCTGAAGACGGTGAGATTGTCGTTGGCGTAGCCCATCGAAACCGATACGCGTTCGCAGGAGTTTAAATCCATCACGTTCGCGTAGCCGTATAAATAGCATCCCGTGAGCGTAAATTCGCCGCCCGTGACCTTTATGAGAGTGGCGGATCTGCCGTGGCCTATCTCGTCGGCGCGGAGGTCGCGCACGGTGACGCAGGTGTCGGCCGAAACTCTTTCAAATATCTTCTGGCCGTGGGTGATGAGGAAGGTCGATTTGAGACCGCTTCCCGCAACGGTGACGTCGTGGTCGACAGGAAGGCTCACGACGGCGCTCAAGTTGTAAGTGCCCGCGTCGAGATAGACGGTGGAGGCTATCGCCGCGGCCGCCTCTATGGCGGGACTCGCGTCGGCGCCCGAACCTATCGACGCGCCGAACCATTCGGGCAGGGCGTAAAGGTCGTAGTCGCCGCCCGCCACCTTGCCGCTTCCGTCGAATATTCTCTGACGTCCGGCGGCTATCTTACAGTTGTTTCCGAGATAGAGCGTGGCGCCCGCCGCAAGAATGATCCTGCCGCCTCCCGTGAAGGCCAGGGTCATACCGTCGGGCAAGAGAATGCTCTCGCCGATGAAAACGGGTCTCGTGATGAGGAAATAGCCCGAGCTCGCGGCCTGCGCGAGGCCTTCTTTTATGGCGTCGGTGTCGTCCGACGAGCCGTCGCCCTTGGCGAAGACGGTCTTGTCGGAGAAGACGCCCGCGCCCTCGGTCACGACGGCGGGCTCGAACTGCGCCGCGGGAGCCGCCGCGTAGTTATCAATGGTCGCCGCAAGCTCCTTTATCTCGGCGGTGCCATAGGGGAAATCGTTAAGCGATACCTCGGCGGCGGAAGAGCCGTCTTTGGGAGCGCATCCCGCAAAGGCAAACGCGAGCAGCGCAAATACGGTCAAAACAGAGGTCAGTTTAATAAGTTTTTTCATTTTTATTTCCTCCTCCGTTTAATGCACTCCGTCGGCGAAGGTATTATTTCCTATAATACCGCTTCCGGATATGTTGTAGTAGCCGCAGTCGAAGACGTTCTGGCAGATAAGAGTGTTTGTTCGCGAGGCGCTTCCTATGGGTCTCGCGCTCTGCGAGGCCGCGCCCGTCACGGTGTTTCTGAATATCTTGACGTCGGAGCCCGAGGCGTAGACGCCGCAGTTCCTGTAGCCCGTTACGGTATTGCCCATGACTACGAGGGTGTTGCTGCTCATCGTTATGCGTATGCCCTGATAGAAGCCGCTTATATTATTGTTGGTGACCGATTCGCGGCCGTAGCTGTTCTGCATAAAGACGCCGTAGAACGAGCCGGTCGGGGCGCTTGTCGATATCGTGTTGCCGTCGACTCTGGAGTCGCAGCACTTGTAAAGCGTGACTGCCGTGGAACGACAGCCTTCGAAAACGCAGTTTTCGACGTAGACGGCCTGGTTTTCGCATATATAGACCGACCGTGAGCAGTCTTCGCTCCTGCAACCGGTGACCATTATGCCGTTGGAAACGCCGCCCGACGGGCCGACTATGCAGTTTATGAAGGTCTCGCAGTTTTCACCGTAGCAGCCGTCGTAGTAAATGAACATCGAATACTCGCCGTTGTCGGCGCCGATATCGCAGTAGTAATAACCGCAG
Source organism: Clostridiales bacterium (assembly GCA_016281405.1). Lineage (GTDB taxonomy): Bacteria > Bacillota > Clostridia > Oscillospirales > RGIG5299 > RGIG5299. The sequence continues at coordinate 21,421 of JAEEIO010000013.1, forward strand.
TTTACAAACGTGCAGCCGCCGCTGTAATCGAAATAGGTGCCGGTCTCGAAGTCATGGAATTCGCAGTTGACGCAGTCGAGACGGCTGAAGGCGTTATGCTTGCCCTTGTAGCTTACGGCGGTCCCGACTTTAAGCGCCTCGGAATAGAAGATTATATCGCTGAAGTAGGCGTTGAGGCCGCCGCTTGCCGCGTCGTTTATCGTAAACATGACCGACGCGGTGGCATCCGAGGGACGGACGAATCTCGTTCCGCTCTCGCCCATGAAGACGGCGGGCTTGACGCCGCTGTCGAGGCTGTCGGTATCTATAACGACGCCCGATTTGACGTAGTAGTCGCCCGACTCGAATCTCACGGCGCCGCCGCCGAACTTGTAGGCGGCCATGATCGCCTCGGAGTCGTCGACGGTGTCGCCCGTCAAAGCGCCGAACCACGCGGCGTCGACGGTGCCGATGCCGTCGAAGAACACATTGAAGTCGGCCGCGCTGCCGCAGCTTATTATTTGGGTGTTCTTATCGACGACGATGTTCTTCGTGTGGAAGAGGACGTCGGTGTTCATATCGGAAAAGTTGAGTTTGGAGCCGTTTTCGAATATGAGAGACACGTTGGCGGGGAAGGTTATCGCGGCGTTGCCCGTGAAGGTGTAATCGCCGCCCTCTCCGAAGAGGAGAGCGACGCCCGTCGACGGGACGGAGGAGTTGAAATAAGACCTTATGGCCGTCGAGTTCGCCGCGCCGGAATTGGTGGTCTTTACGCCTATGCTCTCGGCGGTGACTATACTTCCGACGCTCTCTTCGGTGGCGACGGCTACGGCCGTGGGCGCTCCCGAAACGGCGGTCTCAATATAGTTGACGCTCCGCGATATGGCGTTGGTATAGACCGTTTCGCCGTTCTGATAGGTGACGTAGCCGACTGCGGTGAAGGCGCGGCCGAGGCGGTTTTGCGGGATCCCTATTATGACGCCCGTGAACTGTATGCGGTCGCTGAATACTCTGTAAAGCTTCTGCCCGACTATGCGGAGATAGTCGACGCCGTCGGGGGCGGCGGCGGAGACTATCTTGCCGTTTGGGGTTATGACGAGATCCTCGGGCTTGTCGAGAAGGTCGCGGGGGAGGATAAGGAAGCCGTATTCGGTTATCAGGGAGTAGTTTTCGTCTCTGTAGACCTCGCAAAGGAAGCGAAGGCCCTGCACGCCCTCGGTGCGTATCTGCGCGCCGACGACGCGTCCCTGACGGGAGGCGGAGACCTTATCCATCGTGAAGCCGTTAATTTCGGATACGGTGCCGACGGCGCCCGCCGCAGAGCCGTAGCCGCAGCCCGCGAAGGAAAGATACACTTTGCCGTCGGAATCGACGACGTCAGACATATCGATCGCGACGGGCTGGCCGCTCGCTTCGTCGGTGAGGACCGCGCCGTCGATAAGGACGTTATAAAGGTCGCCGTTTTTCCTGTAGGAGAGGGTGAAGGAGCTGTTCTCAAGGACGGTGTCGACCGTGGTCAGCTCGGTCACGCCGCCCGTTATGATATTTAAGAACTTGCCCGTGCCGTAGAAGGTTACGCCGAAGCCGCTTGCGGCGGAAATATCGGGGCCGTAGGTGCGGACGAAGAAGTTTGTCGACATAGCCGTAGGCTTATCGGCGCTCACGAAGACGCCGACGTATTCGTTTGGCGTTTCGTAGCCGCCCTTGGTGACCTTCATTTTGACCGAAAGTCCGTCGAGGGTCACTTTTTCGGGCATGGCGAAGCCCGCCATCGGCCACCACGCGCTGACGTTGTTGTCGATGACGACGCTGTTGCTCGTCGAGTAAACTCTGCCCGCGTTCGCGACGTTATCGACGTTTACCGGCGTGAGGCCGTCGACCTCGGGCGCGGAGACGAAGCCGTTAAAGGCGTTCGGGGCCGTGCCGTTGACCGAAAGAACGGTCATGCCCGGGACGTAGGCGCTGCCGTAGGAGTCGGTCGAGAAGGCGAGGTAGCAGCCGTCGTTGAAGAGGCCGACGTTGGAGGTGACAGTCGCAAGCACGACGGCCGCGCCGCCGTTTTCTGAGGCCTTGACCCTTATCGTCGCGCCGACGCGCTCGAAGGTTATGGTCACTTCGGAGTTTTTGGCGGTGGTAAAGCCCGTCGGCGACGAGCCGACCGCCGCGCCGTTCTGAGCGACGTAATAGTCGATGACGTTCGAGGAATTGACTATCATTTTTACCGAAATGCCGTTATCGTAAAACAGCTTGCTGGTATATCCCCAGGCCGAACTTTGCGGCTTGTCGGTCGAGATGGAGACGGCGACGTTCTGATAGGGCTCGGCGCCGCCGTGGCCCGCCGTCGACTCGTAGGTCATTTCGCCGGGGATAATGACCGTCGAAATGGTCGCGCCGTTTTCGAAGGCGAGCTTTTTGGTCGTGGTGACGCCGTTGCCCGTCCACGTCGGCGAACCTATGAAGAAAGTGCCGTCGTCCCCGACGCTGAAGGTGCCGTTCATGGGAAACGATCTGCCGCTCGCGGGGGCGTTCTGACCCCTCGCGTCGGTGAGAGGCAGATACTCCCAGTTCGACGAGAGCGTTCCCGCCGCAGTTGCCGTCATACCGCCGAAAGAAAGCGTGGCAAACAGCGTGACCGCGGCGACGAGGACGCCGAAAATCCGTCTTGCGTGTTTCATGTTATCATCCTTTCACGGAAAGATTTCCGCATATAATGGAACATTTTATATTATAAATTATATTGAGTGAATAGTCAATAACAATATTATTATCTTGAAAAAGTCTTGACGGAAGGCGCGGCATACTTTATAATTAAATCAGGCGAAAAAATAACACCGAAAGGAAGATATAAAAATGGCAAAATGGGTATGTAAAGTCTGCGGCTACGTCTACGAGGGCGACGTTCCCCCCGAGAAATGCCCCGTCTGCAAGGCTCCCGCGGAAAAATTCGAGAAGATGGACGACGAAATGGCCTGGGCCGACGAGCACAAGGTCGGCTCGGCACAGGGTCTTGACGCCGAGGTCGTCGAAGGTCTTCGCTCCAACTTCAACGGCGAGTGCTGCGAGGTAGGCATGTATCTTGCCATGTCGCGCCAGGCCGACAGGGACGGCTATCCCGACGTCGCCGAGGCCTTCCGCCGCTACGCCTTCGAGGAGGCCGATCACGCCGCGAGATTCGCGGAGCTGCTCGGCGAAGTGCTCACCGACTCGACCGAAAAGAACCTCAAAATGCGCTACGAGGCCGAATACGGCGCCTGCGACGGCAAGAAGAAGCTCGCCGTCAAGGCGAAACAGCTCGGATACGACGCCGTTCACGACACCGTCCACGAGATGTGCAAGGACGAGGCCCGTCACGGCAAGGGCTTCTTAGGCCTTTATAAAAAGTATTTCGGGAAATAAGAGAAAAAAAGAGAACGCCCCCGCGCCATTGGCGCGGGGGCGTGGGTTTTGATTCGATTGTGTTCAGTCGATTACAACATGATACCATTCATCGTTAATTTTATCAATATATTCGTTGCCTTCTGTCAGCGACGGGGTTCCGCCCTTTGTCCAAACCAGATAATAAGTATAATTCAAACAACGGAATAATATTTTGTTTTCTTTTATTTGAATTACGTCAAGGCCTTCCGGAAAGCCTTTGCCCGAAATAATTTTGCCAAGCGCTTCGTTAACGGCGTCGGGCACGGCGGCGTCGGCGCCGCCGACGGTCAGATAACACTTATCCGTTTCCTTATCATAACGATAGCGAAAATCCGAGCCGCTCGGATATTCTGAAAGACAGTTTTTGACCGTTTCGAATTCGACGGCGTATTTTTCAAAACGGGCGTAAGCTATTTGTCTCGACGCCTGTAAGAAAGCGTTTCCGATAAGAACAAACCCCACGGAGCCGCCGACAAGAAACAAAACGACCGCGGCGACTTTCAACCACACTTTTAATGCGATATTGTCGGATCTATCGTCTCTCATACTATGCCTCCACATACAGTATGCTCAAAAACCGCCAATGTTACAAACGGTTTATAACTTGTTATCCCTCTTCACAGACTTCTCCCTTGCCGATAATGCAATAAAGATTATCCCTATCGGCAACAATAATCTTTTGAGGAAACTCTCATAAAAAGGCAATAAAGGGGAAAAATCCACGCTTTCAAGGGTTCCGATCATAGTGACGGCAAACCATGCTACAGACAGTATTGCGGCAATAATGCCGGCTGCTTTTTTTATTCTTGGAATTCCGAAAAAAGCCAAAGCAACCCACATTGCCAAGTAAAGCGCAGACGCAATCGGGTCCGATAAGCGTATTATACCGTGTTGATATTCGCTTATCAAAGCGATCAATCTTACGACCGCAAACGGGCAACAAGCTGCCGCACCGATCGAGGTTATTACATTATTCGGAACAATCATTGAAATTGCAATAGCTGTTATGGCCAAATAGTGAACAGTGAAAAAGATAATTTCAATATTGAAAGGATATTGATTAAAAATAATATCATCTAAAGATACTATTATAAGCCAAAAGCCAAATATAGCAGAATACAATATCAAACAAGCCGCGGCAACTATTCGCACAAAGGTAAAGCCCCGTTTTTTTGCCATATTAACTTCACTTCCTTTCTTATTATAACAATGTTCGGCGTTTTGTCAAGTCGCCTGTTTCTTTTACCAATATAGTCGTTTGAAAAAGGAAAATCTTACAAAAAATTTTTTTCAGAGCAAAAAAATCCCCGCGCCGATGGCGCGGGGGCGGGGGTTTTATCTTGAAACGCCTTTTGTGAGCAGACGCTTTTCCGTGATATCCAAAAGGAACCAATGGCCGGACGGCGAATAAAGGTTGGCATATTCGTGCTCGTCTGAAAGAAGGGTCTTATCGAGCTCGGGATAGTAACTGCGATTCGCGTCTTTGATATATTCGGTCGTCACTATCGCGCCGTCCATAATATCGAGGTCGTTCCGACAAATGATATCGTTTACGCACCATAAGATGTTTCCTTTTCGGTCATAGGCTTTCGCGGGGCTCTTCGGACTTAACACGATATAGCATTCTCGCGCGATAATAAAGCAGGAAATCGGGTATTCAAAAGCCAATACGGGCGGGATGCTCACTTCATTTCCGTTTGAATAGGCGAATGCGGAAAAAGTGTGAACGTCGGTTTCTGATAATTCAATATTTATCATTTCACCGTTTATTATCGTGCTGAAATGAAGGGCAAGACCTCGGTTGTTCATAAAGCTTCTCCTAATAATAGAATGAGGCGGGGCGTGGGTTTTGCCTTATTCTACAAAATAGCCCGTGACAAGCGGCTCTTCCGATTCGTCAGAATTTGTAAACCATATCCAGATTTTGCTTCCGTTGGCAAGCCTCCACTCGGTCTTAATCATCCCTGATGCTTCGGACGGAATCTGTTCGCCCAATAAAGCGACTACCTCATCATAACTCATGTGATAAACTATTTGCTTTAGCTGTTTAAACGCAAGAGCGTCGTCATTTGCATATTTTCCTGCGCATCCCGCGAGCGTCGCCGTAAGCAGCAAAACGGCAATACATAAAACTACTGTTTTTTTCATACTATCAACCCCATTTCTGTTCTAAAGCGGTTTTTCTTATATAATCATTATATCATATTTCAGGCTTTTTTCAACCGCTTTTTCTTTTACCAATATAGTCGTATGAAAACGAAAAATCTTACAAGAATTTTTTTATTTTTTTGAAAAAAATATTTTTCAGAGCAAAAAAATCCCCCGCCACAGAGGCGGGGGTTGCATTTGCAAATAATTATACTTTACAATTTACGACTTTTCCTCTATAATAATTGTGAAAACAACGGGAGGGTCAATATGAACACAGCTTTGTATTCGCAGTTATACGCCGCGAACGATATGTCGAATAAGCTTGAAGAAAGCAGAACGAATTTTGAATTGTGGAAAAAGGAAGCCGACAAATATAACCGCAAAATCGCCAAGGGTCGCAATGCCGTCTTATGGATTTGCGTCATTGCCGCCATTATCGTGAATATTGTCGTTTTCTTCGCGGCGTTGACTAAAAAAGACGCCGGAGCGATGGTTTTAACAACTTTTCTTATTTCGGCCGCCGTTTGCGTCGCTTTGCCGTTGGCAATGCACTTTATTCTGAAAGCGGTTTATAAAAAGAAAATCGCCGACGCGAGAGCGAAGGCCGACGAGTGGTCGGAGCATTGGAAAAAGATTTTTAACCCTTCCCTTCTTGAATTTTTGCCCGAGAATTACCGCTATCCGATAGCCATAAACTATATGGCAAATATCGTCTATTCGGGCAGGGTGCAAACCCTTAACGAGGCTTTGAACAAATATGACGAACAGCTTCACCGCTGGAAAATGGAAAACACCCAAGAGGCCATTCTGGCCGAGCAGCAGTTTCAGACGCGGCAACTCTCGGACATTCATACCGCGGCGGTCGCCACCGCTGTCGGCACTTGGCGAAACTGACGCCGTAAAAAACAAAAAAGCAGGCTGAAAAATCAGTCTGCTTTTTTTATTCTCTTACAGCTCCACGATGCCCTCGTAGATCTTTTCGGCGTTGCCGCGGAGGGTTATAAGGTCGTCGGTGTAGTTGACGGTAAGCTCGCCGCCTAAGAGCTTTACTTTTATGTCGGCGCCCTTGTCGGCGTAGCCGTTAAGGACGGCCGCTATGGCCGCCGCGGTGGCGCCCGTGCCGCACGACCACGTCTCGCCGCTGCCGCGCTCCCATACCCTCATTTTGAGGTTGTTTCTGCCCTGCACCTTCACGAACTCGGTGTTGACGCCCTCGGGGAAGACGGGATTATGCTCGAAATAGGGGCCTACCGAGGCGATGTCGAGGGTCTCGACCTCGTCGCAGAAGACGACGCAGTGCGGATTTCCGACCGAGAGGCAGGTGACGAGGTAGGTGACGCCGTCCACCTCGAGCGGCGCCGAGACTATGCGGTCGCCCTTCAGGGTCGTCGGTATCTTTTCGGGCTTGAGCTCGAGCGCGCCCATGTCGACCGAGGCGGCGTTCACCACTCCGTACATCTTGTAAAGCGTTATCTTTCTTATGCCGCTCGCGGTCTCTATCGTCATGGAGGTCTTGTCGGTGCGGCCCGCGTCGTAGAGGTATTTCGCCATGCCCCTGATGGCGTTTCCGGCCATCAGGCCCTCGGAGCCGTCGGTGTTATACATTTTCATCCGCGCGTCGGCCTTGTCCGAAGGATACATCATGACGACGCCGTCGCCGCCGACGCCGAAATGCCTGTCGGAAAGCCTGACGGCAAGTCCCTCGGGGTTGTTTATCTTCTGGTCGAAGCAGTCGAAATAGATGTAGTCGTTGCCCGCCGTCTGTATTTTGACGAAGCGGAGCTTCTGGCGCTCGTGGCGCATATCGTTTATGTTTACGAGCTCTATCGACTTTTGCGAATAGCGGCTCTTTATGCAGGAGGCGACGGCGCCCGCCGTGTCGAGCGAGGTGAGGCAGGGGACGGCGCGCTCGACCGCCTTGCGGCGTATCTTGACGCTGTCGCGTTCGGGCATACGTCCCTTGGTCGAGGTCGAGACGACGTAGCTTATTCTGCCGCTCTCGATGAGCGAAATGGCGTTGTTGTCGCTTTCGTGTATCTTACCGACCACCTCGGCGTCGATGCCCGCCTTTTTGAGGACGGCGGCGGTGCCGGCCGTGGCGTAGACGGTAAATCCGAGGTCGTAAAACTGCTTCGCTATTTCGGCTATCTCGGGCTTGTCGCTGTCGCGGACGGTTATGAATACGCCGCCCTCTTTCTTGAGCGAGTAGCCCGCCGCCGCGAGACCTTTGTAAAGCGCCTCGTCCATCGTCGCGGCGATGCCTAAGACCTCGCCCGTCGATTTCATCTCGGGGCCGAGGTGCGTATCGAGGTTTTGCAGTTTTTCAAAGGAGAAAATAGGCACCTTGACGGCGACGTAGGGCGAGACCTTGTAAAGTCCCGTGCCGTAGCCCATATCCTTTATCTTTTCGCCGAGCATCGCGCGCGTCGCGAGGTCGACCATCGGTATTTTCGTGACTTTGCTTATGTAAGGCACGGTGCGCGAGGAGCGCGGGTTGACCTCGATGACGTAAAGCTCGCCCTCGTAGATGAGATACTGGATATTTATAAGTCCCATGGTCTTTAAGTCGACCGCGAGATTTTTGGTGCATTCGACTATCTTTTTCCTCATCTCGTCCGAGACGTTCCACGCGGGGTAAACCGCTATGCTGTCGCCCGAGTGGATGCCCGCGCGCTCGATATGCTCCATTATGCCGGGGATCAGGATGTCCTCGCCGTCGCATATCGCGTCGACCTCGAGCTCGGTGCCGCCCAAGTATTTATCGATGAGGACGGGGTTTTCTATGTTTTGGGCGAGTATTATTTTCATATACTCGCGGATGTCGGCCTCAGAGAAGGCGATAATCATATTCTGTCCGCCGAGGACGTAGGAGGGGCGCATGAGCACGGGGTAGCCGAGGTCGGCGGCCGCCGCCAGCGCCTCTTTTTCGGTCATGACGGTGTGTCCCGCGGGACGGCGGATGTTATAGTGCTCCAAAAGCGCGTCGAAACGCTCGCGGTCTTCGGCGGCGTCGATGGAATCGGCGGGGGTGCCGAGTATCCGTTCGCCCTTTTCGGAGAGGAATTTCGTAAGTTTAATGGCCGTCTGTCCGCCGAAGGCGACGACGACGCCCCACGGCTTCTCGACCTCGAGGATGCTTTCGACGTCCTCGGGAGTGAGGGGCTCGAAATAGAGCCTGTCTGCCGTGTCGAAGTCGGTCGAGACGGTCTCGGGGTTATTGTTGACTATGACGACGTCGTAGCCCGCCTCCTTGAGCGCCCAGACGCAGTGAACCGAGGCGTAGTCGAACTCTATGCCCTGCCCTATCCTGATGGGGCCCGAGCCGAAGACGATGACCGTCTTTTTGTCGGTCTTGCGGTTTGCCAAAAACTCGGCTGCCTCGTTTTCTTCGTCGAAGGTGGAGTAGAAATAGGGGGTGTCGGCCGAGAACTCGGCGGCGCAGGTGTCGACCATCTTGAAGACGGCGCGGCGTTTATTGGCTATTTTTTTGCCTGAAATCTCTTCTATGACGGCGTCGGGGTAGCCCGCCTTTTTGGCCTCGAGATAAAGCCCGTCTGTGAGGGCGGGCGCCGAGGCGAGGCGGCGTTCGAGGGCTATCATCGAGAGGAATTTGTTTAGGAACCAGCGGTCGATTTTGGTTATCTCATAGAGCTTGTCGACAGAGACGCCGCGCTTTAAGGCCTCCCATACGAGGAATATGCGCTCGTCGGTGCATTCGGCGATTTTATCGAGAAGTTCGCCGTCCTTCAAAGCGGCGTAGGCGGGGGTGTTCATCGAGGGGTGCTTTATTTCGGCGCCGCGGACGGCTTTCATCATGGCCGCCTCGAAGGAGGGCGCTATCGCCATGACCTCGCCCGTCGCCTTCATCTGCGTGCCGAGCTTCCTTGAGGCATAGACGAACTTATCGAAGGGCCACTTGGGGAACTTGACGACGATATAGTCTATCGTCGGCTCGAAGCAGGCGGCCGTTTTATTGGTTATCTTGTTGGTTATCTCGTCGAGGGTGTAGCCTACGGCGATTTTGGTGGCGACGCGGGCTATCGGGTAGCCCGTCGCCTTGGAGGCGAGCGCCGACGAGCGGGAGACGCGGGGGTTGACCTCTATGACGGCGTATTCGAAGCTGTTCGGATCGAGCGCGAACTGGACGTTGCAGCCGCCCTCGACCTTGAGGGCCTCGACGATGTCGAGCGCCGCGGTGCGGAGCATCTCGTATTCCTTATCGGAAAGGGTGAGCGCGGGGGCGACGACGATGGAGTCTCCCGTGTGGATGCCGACGGGGTCGACGTTTTCCATGCTGCAGACGGTTATTTTGTTGCCCGCGCTGTCGCGGACGACCTCGAACTCTATCTCTTTCCAGCCGCTTATGCACTTTTCGACGAGCACCTGATGTATCGGCGAGAGCTCAAGTCCGCCGCGGCATATCTCGTTCATTTCGTCGTCGTTATTGCATATACCGCCGCCCGTGCCGCCGAGGGTGAAGGCGGGACGGATTATGACGGGGTAGCCTATCTCGTTATGGACGTAATCGAGACCGTCTTTCAGGGTGTTCACGACTTTGGAGGGGATGCAGGGCTGACCTATCTCCTCCATGGTGTCCTTGAAACGCTGGCGGTCTTCGGCGCGGTCTATGGTGTCGGGGCGGGCGCCGAGAAGTCTTACGCCGTGCTTATCGAGAAAGCCGTCTTTCGCGAGCTGCATCGAGAGGGTGAGGCCCGTCTGGCCGCCCAGCGTCGAGAGGATGGAGTCGGGCTTCTCTTTTTCAATTATCCTTTTGACGACGGTAAGGGTGAGCGGCTCGATGTAGACCTTTGCCGCCATTTTCTCGTCGGTCATAATGGTCGCGGGATTGGAGTTGATGAGCACGACCTCGACGCCGTCCTCGCGTAAAGCGCGGCAGGCCTGCGTGCCCGCGTAGTCGAACTCGGCCGCCTGCCCGATAACTATGGGGCCCGACCCTATGACTACTACCTTTTTGATGTCTTTGTTGAGCGGCATAACTCTTCCTCCGTAAAGCTTTTTTCAAAAGGGGTCAAGAGTAGGACTCTTGACCCCGCGGTTTATACGTTTGTGATATATTCCTCACGTTCGGCGCCGACCGAAATGTATTTTATGCGGACGCCTATCGATTTTTCGATGAAATCAATATAATCGACGGCCTCTTTCGGCAGGTCGCTCATCTTGCGGCAATGCGAAATATCGCAGTTCCAGCCCTTTTTGTATTCTATTACGGGCTTTGCGTTATTGAGCTTGTCGCCGAAGGGGAACTCTTTGGTTATCTCGCCGCCGCAATCGTAGGCGGTGACGACGGGGATCTCTTTCATATAGGAGAGGACGTCCATTTTGGTAAGGGCTATTTCGTCGGCTCCCTGCACTCTCACGCCGTAGGCGGTGGCGACGGCGTCGAAGCCGCCGACGCGGCGGGGTCTTCCTGTGGCGGCGCCGTATTCGCCGCCCGCGTCGCGAAGGATCTTCGCCTCTTCCCCGAACATTTCGGCGGTGAAGGGGCCCTCGCCCACGCAGGACGAGTAAGCCTTGACGATGCCGATGGTCTTATCAAGTCTGACGCCGGGGATGCCCGCGCCTATCGGGCCGTAGGCCGCGATGGTCGACGAGGACGAGGTGTAGGGGTAGATGCCGAAATCGATGTCGCGAAGGGCGCCGAGTTGCGCCTCGAACATTATTCTCTTGCCCTCTTTGACGGCTTTGCCGAGGAATATGCCCGTATCGGTGATGAAGGGCTTTAAGGGGTCGCCGAAGGTTTTGAGCCACTCGAGCGTTTTTTCGACCGAGACGGGCTCCTTGCCGTAGCCCTTTTCTATCGTGAGATTTTTCCACTCGACTATGCCGGGGACTATCTTTTTAAGGTAGTCGGGGTGTAGGAGGTCCCCCATTCTGACGGCCTTTTTCATATATTTGTCGCCGTAGACGTAGGCGATGCCGCGGCGGGTGGAGCCGAATTTCGCGTCCCCCAGCCGCTCTTCCTCGATGCAGTCCTGCATGACGTGGTAGGGCATGCAGATAACGGCTTTGTCGCTTATTTTGAGGTTTTCGGGGGTTATGGAGACGCCGGCGTCCCTGAGGCGTCCCATCTCTTTGTTGAGGTGCTCGATGTCAATGACCATGCCGTTGCCCATGACGTTTACGACCTCGGGGCGAAGTATGCCCGAGGGGAGAAGGTTCAGGATGAATTTTCCCAGGTGGTTGACGACGGTGTGACCCGCGTTGTTGCCGCCCTGATAGCGGATAACGATATCCTGTTCCTCGGAAAGCAGGTCGACCATGCGGCCCTTTCCCTCGTCGCCCCAGTTTATACCGACAATGGCAGTTAACATTGGTATTCCTCCGTTTTTGCTCTCAAAAAGGCGCTTTTCAAGGGTAAAGACCGATGAAAAGCGCGACTCTTTGTTTTTACCTTAAAAATTATACTATAATGAAGTAGTGTTGTCAAGAGGTGATGAGCAATATTTGAATAAATACACATCGGCGAAAAAGAAAATAAGACCTCGCGGTCTTATTATTTCTTTTTGTATCTTTCGGGCGGGTCGACGAAGGAGGGACGGCCCGAGAGAATATAGATCTTCACCCTGCGGCGTCCCCACGCGCGCGCCTCGGCGACGGTGTCGAAATGGAGGTCGATCCAGGTCGGGTTGGAGCTTCCCGAGGTGTCGCAGACGTAGGTGTAGCCGTATTCAAAGCCCGTCCTGGCGTCGACGACGTATATCCACGAGCCCATCCTCACGGCGCCCGGGTTTTTATGGCTGACGGCGGCGATGCCGTAGTCGGTATGATAGCCCATGGCGGTGCAGAAGCTCAGATTCTTCTGCTGAGAAGAGTAGGCGGTCGAGCCGTATTCGACGACGTCGACGACGTAGCTCATATCGAGTCCGTGAGCCTCCCACTCGGGATGGTAGACGACGTATCTGACGGCGTCCTTCGGGTTGGAAAGCTTGACCGAGCTCAGAAGCTCCTTCTCGACGAGCTTGCCGTCGACGTATTTGCATTTGTAGGTCAGCTTGGTCTGACCCTTGCGTCCCGCCGTGTCCCCGGGGACGCGGTTTATCGCCGCGAGGAACCAGACGCGGTAGGTGGTGGTCCTGAAGTTGGTGTATTTTATCTCGGTCTGAAGGCTGTAGCCGACGCGGTTTATCTCTATCTCCCCGCAGTCGGAAAGCATGACGTCTTCCTCGACCGAAACGGTGTCCTCGACTCCGAGGGTGATGAAGTTTTTGTCGAAGAATTCGCCGACGGTCATATCCTCGCTGTAAAAGGTCGAGCGGACGCCGCCGTCGACGACTACTTTTTCAATAAGCGACGATTCGGCCAGATTGTCGGTCGCGGGGTCTCCCGCCACGAAAAGCTCGCCGAGCTGGAAAAGACTGTAGGTATACTGTTGCATATAGGCGCCCGATTCGCGTCCCGCGGCGTCGGGCTCGTATTCGGCGGCCGACGAGTTTTCGCGCGACGAAGCCGTCACCGCGACCAAGGCGGCGGCGACGAGAGAGGCGGCGAAAAGCAGCGCCGCGAAGAGGTTGCCCGCTCTTTTCACCGAAAATACGCTTTTAATGCCGTCCGCGGCCTTTTTTGCGGCTTCGCCGATTTTTTGAAAAAACTTCACGTTTCACCCTCCTTTCGGAGTTAATGCGGCGTTTCTGAAGGGATTATTGACCGATTTTACAAAAATCAATCGCAAATCGGGCGAAAAAAGGGCAAAAAGCCGAAGGTTTCGCCGACATTTTCAAATAAAAACGCCATGAAAAAGCGCGTCCCTCTTTTTCGCCTGAAAAAGAGGGACGTGAGAAATTATCTCTTGGAGAACTGAGGAGCGCGACGGGCGGCTTTGAGGCCGTACTTCTTTCTTTCCTTCATTCTGGGGTCTCTCGTTAAGAGGCCGGCCTTTTTGAGGGGAAGACGAAGCTCCGCGTCGTAGCGGAGGAGCGCTCTCGCGGCGCCGTGACGGATGGCGCCCGCCTGTCCGGTGACGCCGCCGCCGCTTACGGTGGCTATGACGTCGAATTTGCCGACGGTGCCGGTGACTTCGAAGGCCTGACGGACGACGAGTTTAAGCGTCTCAAGGCCGAAATAATCGTCTATGTCTCTGCCGTTGATGGTGATAACGCCGCTGCCGGGAAGGATGCGGACTCTCGCGACGGAGCTCTTTCTTCTGCCGGTGCCGTAAAAATACTCTTTTTTAGAAGTATACATCTTATATTATCCTCCCTTACTTCACGAGCTCGGGCTTCTGCGCAGCGTGGGGATGCTCGGCGCCCGCGTAGACCTTAAGTCTCAGATATGCCGCTCTGCCGATGACGGTGTCGGGGATCATGCCTTTTACGGCCTTCTCGATGACCATTTCGGGCTTGGTGGCCATGACGGTCTTGTAGCTGACTTCCTTGAGTCCGCCTACCCAACCGCTGTGATGACGGTAGACTTTCTGTTCGGCTTTCTTGCCGGTGAGGATGGCCGAGGCCGCGTTGACGACTATCACGAAGTCGCCGCAGTCGGCGTTGGGGGTGAATTCGGGTTTGTTCTTGCCGCGAAGCAAATCGGCGGCGGCGACGGCGATCTTGCCGACGGGCTTGCCCGCCGCGTCGATGACGAACCATTTACGCTCGGTCTTTTCCGAGTTTGCCATGTAGGTTTTCATTTGGACTTTCCTTCCTTATTATATTATGCCCGCGTCTCTCCGCGCCGCCTGAATAACAGCGCGGTCGGACGTTTTTCGCGTTCAGCCCGAATAATATACACTATTAAAAACGCCGTGTCAAGGGGGTAAAAACAAAAAAATCAATTTATATCCTTAATTCTCTCGTTTTTTCGCTTATTTGCTCTTTTTCTCTCTGTTTTTAAGAAATCGGATTATTTTTTTACTCTCTTCGCGGCCGCCGCCGACCTTTTGAGAGAGCGCGCGAGCGCCGCCTTTTTTATTTCGCGATACTCCTCCGCGTTTTTTTCGGTTTCCTTCCTCTTTTGCTCCTCAAGGTCGCAAAGCGCCGCTTTCTGAAGTTCGGAGTCCTCATATTTCAGATAACGTCCGAAGGCGGACGGATACAAAAAGGTGCGGGTGACGCCGTCGAAAACCGCGGCGATATAGCCGTCCTTTTTCGAAACGACCTGTCCCCTGCCGTATATTATATGTATGACCGTATCCATTTCAAAGCCTCTTTTCCGACTATAATTATACATTTTTCGGGCTTTTCGCCGCAAAGGCAATTTTTAACGAAAAAACCGTTTTCTTTTTGCTTTTTTAAGACAAAACGCGCATCGTCGAGGCCGTTTGCGCGGCGGCAAAGTCACCAAAGACGGCGGCCCGTTTTTGTGAAATGTTACAAAAATCCGGATAATTGTGAAAAGTTCTTGAAAAGCGCGTCATTTATATATATAATAGGAGTTGCAAATATGCAGAAAGGAAGAATACGAAAATGAAAAAACTTCTCGCAATCGTTCTCACGGCGATACTCGCGCTGTCGCTCGTCGTCTCGGCCTCGGCCTCGGCCCCGATAAGCGACTCCAAGTGGACCTGCACCGAAGGCACCGACGCCTCGATGTACACCATCAACAACGACGGCTCGGTCGCTATCTCCTACCGCCAGACGGACGTCACCTGGGCCAACTGCGCCATCCTCTTCGACGCTTCGGCTTACGGTCAGAACTTTGACGTCACCTTCAAAGTGAAGCTCCCGACTAAAGTCAACGACGGTCAGGGCAACATGACCCAGGGTTGCCCCGCTTTTGCGGTAAATGCTTCCGCCAACTGGTACGACGGTTTCTGCGTCAAGGTCATCGATTACTCCAATCATCCCACCGTCGGCGTCGGCACCGAGGCCAATCTCAGCACCTGCTGGGAAATCTTCGACCCCGCGGTTCCCAGCCCCGTTAGCGTCCCCACCGCCGACGGCATAGCCTACGCCGACGCGAAGATAAGCGCCACGGGTTGGAACGACGTTAAAATCGAAGTCAGGGCAGGCTCCGCTTCCGTTTACTTAAACAACGTGAAGATAGTCGACAATCACGCCATAAGCTCGAGCGGCCATATGGTAGCCCTCGGCACCAACGGCGACAGCGGCAATACCGACGTCTCCAAGATGACCACCTATAAGAACTTCAAGATAGCCACCGTCGACGGCTCCAAGAGCTACACCGCGTTCGGCGCCTCCGCCGCCCCCGACACCGCCGATCCGATGGATTTCGTCATAGTCGGCGCCGCCCTCGTTATCTCGCTTGCCGCCGCCGCTTTCGTGATGAAGGCCAGAAAGGCATAAACAGAAAAGAATAAACCAAATATAAAAGGCTCCCCGACCGCAAGGTTGGGGAGTTTTTTATTGATATGAGGGGGTCGCGTAATTCCCGCGCCGCCTCCGCCGCGCGCGGCGGCGAGGCCCGCCCTCGCTTTCCCGCCGCTTCCGACTTTTTCCGCCGCCCGCTTTTTTCCGAAAAAAACCGTGTTTCTCGTGCGCGCACGCGTGAGCGTGCGCACGCGTGCGAGGGCGGGCGGCCTGCGCCCTTCGGGCGCGGCGGCGCGGGGGGATCACGACGCGGCGAAGTAATCGTAAATCGAGCGGGCGAGGGACGCGGCAAAGGCGTCCCCGTTTTCGGGTTTTAAGAACCAGTCGTATTCGCAGATATTGGTGAGGTAGCCGCATTCGATTATGATCGAGGGCATCGACGAGACGTGGCAGACGATATAGTCGCCGAAGGCGGCGTTTTTATACGGTCTGCGGGCGTAACGCGAGACGCCCGCCGCCACCGTTTCGGCAAGTCTTTTCGAGTGGGCGTTCGCGTAAATGGTCAGCACGCCGCGGCGGGTAAGCGGGTCTCCCTCGCACGAGACGGCGTTGTAGTGTATCGAAACGGCGATATCGGCGCCGCTCGGGAGGTAGGTCTTTTTGACCTCGCTCGCGCGGTAGACGACGTCCTCGCTGTCGCCGCGGGATAAAACCACCTCAGCGCCGAGGCCGCGGAGGTATCCGGCCGTGAGGGTCGCGGTGCGGTAGTTCAATACGCGCTCGCGTAAGTCGTTCGGCCAGTCGGGTCCCTGCGTGCCGCCAACGTGGGGCGAATGTCCCGCGTCGAGCATTATTTTTATGCCCGCAAGCGGTTTTTCGCCGTCTCCCGCCTTTTTGGGAAGGCGGAAAGCAATCACCGCTTCGTCGCCCTCGTATTTCGCGATATATCCCAGGTGCTCCGCGCCCTCTTTGAAGCGAAGGAGCAGGCCGTCGGCGCGGAAGGAGGCGTCTTTGAAAAGCGGGTTTTCGGGGACAGCGAGGTCGACGGGGCCTTTGACGCCGTAAAAGGTCAGCAACGCGCCCTCTTCCCTTTCGCGGACGGCGAAAACGGGCGCGCCGACGGTTTTGACGCGGACCGTGAAAAAGCCGTCCTCAAGTCCTGCCGAAAGGCTTTTGATTTCGCGCGCGGGGAGCGGTTCGTCGGTGACGGACGCCTTATCGCAAAGGGCGAAAAGGCCGTTTTCGAGGGCGTAGACCTCGACCTCGGTGTTATTCAGGCGGTTTTTCGTCCGAAATCGGTCGATAATTTTCGCTTTCGCGCCGCTCGGGGCGTAGAAGGCGTCGGCGCTCGAGGTTATGGGGACCGACGTGAAGACGAGCGGGTCGCCGTCCGACGACAGAACGGCGGTTTTGCCGTCCGTTTCAAAGGCGGCGGCAAGCGAGTTTTCGGCGTTCTTAGCTGACGTCGGGCGGTCGATATTGAAGGTCAAAGCGTTTTCGCCGTTTTCGAGGGTTATTACGTTTTTGCCCGGGCTCAGCGGCGCGCGGACGGAGAAAAGTCCGCTCGGCGTGACCGCGACCTCGGCGCCGTTAAGATAAAGCGGCTTTTCGGGGTCGCACCCGCCCGTGAACCAGACGGCGCCTCGCGTGGTCGAAAAGCTTCGCGAAGACGGAATGCCCACCGTCAAGGCTTTGGTATCGTACCTCGCGGAAGGCATAAAGAGCGCCGAAAGGACGTCGGCGGCGCCGTTTTCGTTTTTTTTGACGGCGTCGGCGCCGCTTATCAAAGCAATGAGGCCGTCCGACTTCTCGTCGGCATACAGTTCGTCGATAAGCTCCGTCGGCTCGCGGGAAGACATGTCAAAAGTCAAAACCGAAAGCCGCTTGCCGCCCTTATAGGCGGCGGTATCGGTGAAAAAGGGCTTTTCGTATGCTGACGAGAGGAAGCGGAGCGCCTCCTCGGAGATCTCGCAGTCGAAAAATACGGCTGCGTTTCGGGCGTCTGCGAACGCTTTTGCCGCCGACGGCTCGCGGCAGACCGCGAGGCCGCCGTCCGACGGGACGGCGGTGACGCCGAGGTTCGCGTAAAGGCGTAAATCGTCTTCCGAGGGGGCGGGGTCGAGAAGGTAGAGGTCGGGGGTCTCGGAGGGGAAAAGCGAACCCTCGGCGTAGCCGTCGGCGAGATATGCGGTTTTTGTTATTATACTCGGGGGCGTTTCTTTGCCGTTTGAAAATATTATCGCCGCGGCGGCGGCCGCGGCCGCCGCCAGTATGGCGGCGAATACCGTTTTTTTCACCGTCTTCACCGTTTTAACTTTATGAGAGGCGCGGCGAAAATATGAAAACGTCCTCCCTAAAGGCGGGAGGACGTTTGGATTTTTCCGTTATTTGTGATAGAGCTTTTTGGTCTGATACTGCGGCTCGCAGGTGAGGTTTATGCCGAGCTTTCTGTAAACGTCCTGGTCGATTTGCGCGAGTATGACGGTCGAGTGCGCCTCGCACCAGCGGAGCTCTTTGAGGTTTTCCATCGCCTTTGCCGCCTCGGGACTTGTGGCCGCCGATATCGCGAGGGCGATAAGCACCTCGTCGGAGTGAAGGCGCGGGTTTTTGTTGCCGAGCGCGCCCGTCTTGAGCGCCTGTATGGGTAAAATTACCTCGGGTTTGATGAGGTCTATTTCGTCGGGTATGCCGCTTATCACCTTGACGGCGTTAAGGAGCGCCGCCGACGAGGCGCCGAGGAGCTTGGAGGTCTTGCCCGTGACTATTTTGCCGTCCCCGAGCTCAATGGCTACGGCGGGCTGATTTTCGGTTTCTGCCGACTTCGCGAGCGCCGCGCCGACGACCTTTCTGTCGTCCGCCGAGATGCCCGCCTGATTCATGAGAAGCTCTATCTTCTTTACCGCCTCGTCGGTGCCTACGCCGAGACGCTTATATTTGAGGGCGTCGAAATAACGCCTTATGATCTCGTCGAGAGCCGCTTTTTTGCAGACCTCGTCGTCGGAGATGCAAAAGCCGGCCATATTCACGCCCATATCGGTCGGCGACTTATAGGGGCTTTCGCCGTAGATCTTTTCGAACATGGCGTTGAGGACGGGAAAAACCTCGACGTCGCGGTTGTAATTGACCGTCGTAACGCCGTATGCCTCGAGGTGATAGGGGTCTATCATGTTGACGTCGTTAAGGTCGGCCGTCGCCGCCTCGTAGGCGAGGTTTACGGGGTGCTTCAGGGGAAGGTTCCATATCGGGAAGGTCTCGAATTTGGCGTAGCCCGCCTTTTTGCCGCGGATATTCTCGTGGTAAAGCTGCGAGAGGCAGGTCGCCATTTTGCCGCTGCCGGGGCCGGGGGCGGTCACGACGACGAGCGGGGCGGTCGTCTCTATGTAATCGTTTTTGCCGAAGCCGTTTTCCGAAACGATGTTCGGCACGTCGAAGGGGTAATTCGAAATGGGGTAATGGAGATAGACTTTGACGCCGAGCCGCTCGAGCTTTTCCTTGAAGGCGACGGCGGCGGGCTGTTCTTTATACTTGGAGATGACGACGCTTCCGACGTAAAGATCTATGGCTCTGAAGGCGTCGATAAGACGGAGGACGTCGAGATCGTAGGTGATGCCTATGTCGCTACGCATCTTGTTTTTCTCGATGTCGCAGGAGTTGACGACGACGACTATCTCGACCTCTTTGCCGAGCGAGCGGAGCATCGAGAGCTTGCTGTCGGGCTTGAAGCCGGGGAGCACCCTCGAGGCGTGGTGGTCGTCGAACAGCTTGCCGCCGAACTCG
This sequence comes from Clostridiales bacterium, assembly GCA_016281405.1. Classification (GTDB taxonomy): domain Bacteria; phylum Bacillota; class Clostridia; order Oscillospirales; family RGIG5299; genus RGIG5299. Next base: position 40,968 of record JAEEIO010000013.1, read on the forward strand.
AGATAGAGCTTGCCGCCGAATTCGGCGATGCGCCGACGTATCTCCGCGCCCTGCCTTTCGATATATTTTTCGTTGTCAAAGCCGATTTTACGCATCGTTTTATCTCCGTCAGTTTATTTAAAGAAAATTATACCACAAACCGCTGCGCCGCGCAAGAAAGAAAAGCAATATATCGACAAAAAATATCAAAAAATTAAGGGCTTTTGATTTGACAAGAATATATCTAATGTTATATAATATTATGAAAATTTATCGACTGAAATCGGGGCGATAATTACGGAAAGGAACGACATTATAGCGGCCGTCGCGACGCCGAGAGGCACGGGCGGCATAGCCGTTATAAGAATAAGCGGCGAAGGGGCGCTGGGTACCGCCCTTAAGGTCTTTTTCGCCGCCTCAAAAAAGCCCGTCCGTCCCCGAGAGGCCGTCTACGGAAAGATTGTAAAGGACGGCAGGACGGTCGATACGGGTATTCTGATTTACTACAAGTCGCCCGCGTCCTATACGGGCGAGGATATGTGCGAACTCTCGTGCCACGGCGGCGCGCTCGTCACCGAAAAGGTGCTGAAAACGGTGCTTTCGGCGGGCGCGAGGCTCGCGGAGCCCGGGGAGTTTACAAAGCGCGCCTTTATAAACGGAAAAATGCTTCTTGACGAGGCCGAGGCCGTCGGCGAGATAATCGAGGCCGACAGCGAGCGGTGCCTCGAGGCGGCGGCGGGAAATCTCGAAAGCGGCGTCGGCAAGAGGCTTTCGGGCGCGAAAGCGACCATAAACGAGATAATCGCACGGTTTTTCGCCGTCATAGACTGGCCCGACGAGGAGATAGAGGAAGAGGAGCGTCCCGCTTTGCTTGAAAAGCTCGAAAAGTGCGAAAAGCTCTTTTCGGATGCCATATCGGGCGCGGCGGCGGGAAGAATTATAAAAGAGGGACTTTCGGTAGTCATCGCGGGCGCGGCAAACGCCGGCAAATCGACACTTATGAACGCCATCGCAGACTCGGAGCGAAGCATTGTGACGAGCGTCCCCGGCACGACGCGCGACGTCGTGAGCGAGACCGTTTCGCTTCGCGGACTTAAAATAAGACTTTCCGACACGGCGGGACTTCGGGAAAGCGGCGACGAGATAGAAAAAATCGGCGTCTTTAAGGCCGTCTCGGCGCTTAAAAAGGCCGACCTCATACTTTTCGCGGCCGACTCGAACGATCTCGGCATGGAGACGGCCGAGGCGGCAAAGACCGTGGCGGCGGCGGGAAAGCCGTTTATCGCGGTATTCACGAAAACCGATCTGAGCGGATTTGAAGATAAAGACGTCCCGTCCGCTCTGGCGGCGCTGGGACTTCCTAAAGACCTTCCGTCGGTCGCCTTGAGCGCGGTGACGGGCGAAAATATGGCGGCGCTTGCCGACAAAACCGTCGCTTTCGCGGGCGTCTCCGAAGAAAAAGGTCCCGTCATAATGAGCGAGCGGCAATACGGCTGTTTAAAGGAAGCCGACGAGGCCGTGAAACGAGCGATAGAGCTGATAAAACAATGCGAAATGCCCGACAAGACCGTCGCGGAGCTTACGGCGGCGGTGGGCGCCCTTTCGCGCCTCGACGGCACCAAAGCCGACGAGGAGATATTAAAAACCATATTCGACAAATTCTGCGTCGGCAAATGACGCGGGGGAGTTAAAAGTGAAGACGTATATATCCGAAAGCTACGATGTAGCGGTAATAGGGGCGGGACACGCGGGCATCGAGGCCGCGCTCGCCTCCGCGCGCCTCGGATGCAAGACGATCGTCTTCGCTATGAACCTCGACACCGTGGGAAATATGCCCTGCAATCCGTCGATAGGCGGCACGGCGAAGGGGCATTTAGTTCGAGAGATAGACGCCCTCGGGGGCGAGATGGGCAAGGCCGCCGACGAGTGCGCCATGCAGATAAGGATGCTCAACCGCGGCAAGGGGCCCGCCGTCTACAGTCTTCGCGCCCAGATCGACCGCCGCCGCTACTCCGAGCGGATGAAGCATACCCTTGAAACCGCGGAAAATCTCGACCTGAAGCAGGCCGAGATAACCGAAATAAGATTTAGGGACGAGGACGGCAAAAAGGCCGTGGAGGCCGTGGTGACGCGGCTCGGAGCCGTCTACCCCGTGAAGGCCGTCGTCGTGGCGACGGGGACGTATTTAAGAGGCCGCGTGCTGATAGGCGAGGTCAATTACCCGTCGGGGCCCGACGGACTTTTCCCCTCCGTCGCCCTTGCCGACTGCCTCAAAGACGCGGGCGTTTCGGTAGTCCGCTTCAAGACGGGCACCCCCGCGAGGGTCAAGCGCTCGTCCATCGACTTTTCAAAGTGCGAATTACAGGAGGGCGAGACCGACCTCTGTCCCTTCAGCTTCGAGTCGAAGAAGCCGCCCGAGAACAAGGCGGTCTGCCACCTCACCTACACCAACGAAAAGACCAAAGAGGTCATAATGCGAAATCTCGACCGCTCGCCGCTCTATACGGGCGTTATAGAGGGCGTCGGGCCGCGTTATTGCCCCTCTATCGAGGACAAGGTCGTCCGCTTCGCCGACAAAAAACGCCACCAGCTCTTTTTGGAGCCGATGGGCGAGAAGACCGACGAGATATACGTTCAGGGCATATCGTCCTCGCTCCCCGAGGACGTGCAGTTAGAGCTTTTACGGACTATCCCCGGGCTTGAAAACGTCAAGATAATGAGGACGGCCTACGCCATTGAATACGACTGCGTCGACCCGACGGAGCTGGCGGCGTCGCTCGAGTTCAAAAAGATAAAGGGTCTTTTCGGCGCGGGACAGTTCAACGGCTCCTCGGGCTACGAGGAGGCGGCGGCGCAGGGTCTTATGGCGGGCATAAACGCCGCGAGAGGGGTAAAAGGGCTTAAAGCCGTCGTGCTTCCCCGCTCGTCGTCGTATATCGGAACGCTTATCGACGACCTCGTCACCAAGGGGACGAACGAGCCCTACAGGATGATGACCTCGCGGTCGGAATACCGTCTCATTTTAAGGCAGGATAACGCCGATTTACGATTAACTCCGCTCGGACGCGAGATAGGTCTTATCGGCGAAAAGAGATACCGCGCCTTTCTTTTGAAGCAAAAGAAGATCAAAAAAGAGCTTGAAAGGCTTAAAAATACGACGGCGCGGCCGTCAAGAGAACTCAACGCCGCGCTCGAGGCGGCGGGAAGCGAAAAGATAACGACGGGCGCGAGGCTCTCGGAGCTTCTGAAGCGTCCGCGCGTCACCTACGAAACGCTCTCGGTCGCCGACCCCGAAAGGCCGAAATTAAGGCGCGACGTGACCGAAGAGGTCGAGATACTTTTGAAATACGACGGCTACATAAGGCGCGAGGAGCGCGAGGCCGAAGGATTTCTGAAAGAGGAGGCGCGGCTTTTGCCGAAGGACGCTGACTATCTCGCGATCGAGGGTCTTCGGCTCGAGGCGAGGCAAAAGCTTGACAAAATACGGCCCGAAAGCATCGGGCAGGCCTCGAGGATCTCGGGCGTTTCGCCCGCCGACGTGGCGGTTTTGATGATATGGCTCGACCGAAGGGGCCGCGAAAAAAGAGAAAAGAAGGACGAAAAATGAAAAAGATTTCCGAAAACTTAGGGAATAATAACGGCCGCCTCACCATCGGCGGCGTCGACGCCGTGGCGCTCGCGGAAAAATACGGCACGCCGCTTTACGTCATGGACGAAGACCTGATGGCGTCGACCGCGAAGGCCTACACCGAGGCCATCGAAAAGGCCTACGGCAAGGGAAACGGCATGATTTTATACGCCTCCAAGGCCTTTTGCTGTCTTGAAAGCTGCCGCTTCGCAAAAAGAAACGGCTTGGGGCTCGACGTCGTCTCGGGCGGCGAACTTTACACCGCCCTGAAGGCGGGATTTCCCGTTGAAAAGATTTATTTTCACGGCAACAACAAGACGAAGGCCGAGCTGAAAATGGCGATGGAAAACGGCGTCGGCCGCGTGGTCGTCGACAACGTGACCGAGCTTGAAAATCTCGGCGCCGCGGCGGCCGAGGCGAGAAAGACCGCGAAAATACTCTTCAGGATAAAGCCCGGCATCGACGCCCACACACATAATTACGTCCGCACTGGCGCCATCGACTCGAAATTCGGCTTCGCCCTCGAAAACGGCGAGGCGTTCGAGGCGGCGGCAAGGGCGAAAGAGATGAAAAACATCGAGATTATCGGCGTTCATTGCCATATCGGCTCGCAGATCTTCGACATCGAGCCCTTCGAGGACGCCGCCGAAGTCATGCTTCGCTTTATGGCCGAGATAAAAAACAAACTCGGCGTGACGGTAAAAGAGTTAAATCTCGGCGGCGGATACGGCATAAAATACGTTGACGGCAACGACCCCGTCCCCTACGGCGACTATATAGCGAAAATCAGCGTGAGGGTCAGAAAGGTCTGCGAAAAGTTAGGTCTTTCGCTTCCGTTTATACTCATGGAGCCGGGGCGCAGTCTCGTCGGACCGGCGGGCGTGACCCTCTACACCATAGGCGGCGTCAAGGAGATAAAGGGGATAAGAAACTACGTCTCCGTCGACGGCGGCATGACCGACAACCCCCGCTACGCCCTTTATAAATCCGACTATACCGTGGTGCTTGCCGACCGCGTCGGCGAAAAGCCCGCGGGGAAATACACCGTCGCGGGAAGGTGCTGCGAAAGCGGCGACCTTATTCAGGAGGACGTCCCCCTGCCCGAGCCTAAGGCGGGCGAAATTCTCGCCGTGCTCGCGACGGGCGCCTACAACTACAGTATGGCGATGAACTACAACCGCGTGCCGCGCGCCCCCGTCGTGGGTCTTTCGGGCGGCGTCGACAGACTCTGGATAAAGCGCGAAAGCTACGACGACCTTATCAAAAACGATATTTAAGGAGTGAAAGGGCTTGAAAAAGGGTAAAGGGCTTTTTTGCGTCGGAAAAGCTTTTCCGACCGTCCTCCTTTGCCTCTTTTTCGCCCTCGTTTTCGCCCTTTCGCCCTTTGCGGCGCCGTATTACTACGACCCTTCCGCGAAATCGGGCGGCGACGGAAGCCGCAAAAAGCCTTTTTCGGAAATTTCCGAAATCACTCTTGAAGACGGCGACGTTTTAACGCTTGAGGACGGAGAATACGGCGACCTTGCCGTCACGGCCGAAAGCGGCGCGAAAGTCAAAATAGCCGCGGCGGCGGACGCCGCGGTGTTCAAGGGAGTTTTGAAGATAACGGGCGGCGACGTTACGGTCGAAGGCGTCTTTTTCGAAAACGCCGTGAAGGCGACCGACTGCGAGGCGCTTGCCCTCAGAAATCTCTCGTTTTGCGGCTCCGCCGCGGGCGTGGGAGTCGATAATTCTTATAATATCTCGTTTGAAAACTGCGATTTTCTCGGGTGCCGAACCGCCGTAAGCCTCGAGGCGTGCGAAAACGTCTCGGCCTCGGAATGCCTTTTTACCTCGTGCGACGTCGCCGTTTCGGCGGCGGGCGTCAATTTCGGATACGGCGCGACCAAAGGGGAAAGCGGCTTTCTCAACTGCTTCGCGAGGGAGTGCCTTCACGCGGCGTCCTTTTCCGATTGCCGCGACGTCGCCTTCACGCGGGGACATTTCACGAAGGGCGGCCTTGACCTTAAGCGGGTTTCGGGATTTTATATTGAGGACGCCGTTTTCGCGGGGTGCGAAAAGGCTCTTAGGCTCGAGGAGTCGTCGGGCGACGTTTACGGATGTCTTTTCTATAACTGCGGCGCCGCCGTGTCGGCGGAAAGCCCCGTAAACGACGTGAAAATAAGTCTTTCGGCGGCCGACGGCGAAACGGTAGTCCCCGCGGGAGCGGCGGGGATCGAGGCCGTATCCTTTGAGAAGGTCGAAGGGGCGGCGAGCCGCTTCGGCTTCAACAAGGACGGCGACGACGAGGGCTTCGGCAACGCCATGGGCGTCCGCGTGTCAGTCGGGGACGGGTATTATTCCTTCGAGCCCGACAACAACTATCTTTACGTTTTCAGAGACGGCCTCTATTCAGACCCGTATCTTTGCTCGCGGGTCGCCGTGGATTTCGGCGAGGAGACCGACCTTTACGGCGTTATGAGCGTCAAGACCTTAAACGGCTCGCCGTGGATATCCGGCGGACAGAGCGGCTGCGTCCTCGAGGGCGTGAAAAAGCTTTTCGTTTCGGAGCCGTTTTCTTTCGCCTCGCCGATAAAGGATATCGAGTTCAAGTTTTCGCTTGTGGGAAGGCATTCTATAGACAGTATTTCGTTTTTGCCGGATATATCGGCCGACGCCCGCCTTATCTCCGATAATACGATCCGCCTGACCCTTTCGGGCGTTTCGCGTCCCGTCTTCTCGGGGCGTCCCGCACTTGAGGCGGCGGGGACCGAAAGCGGCTTTACCGCCGTTTTCAGAGGCGGAAAGACCGTCGACCTCGTCTTTGAAAAAAGCGTTCTGAAGGAGGCGGCGTCCATATCCTTAAAGCCGCTTCCCGATATGTTCTCAGAGCCGTTTTGCTCGCTTCTTTCGGGCAAGGACATTTTCGGCCTCACGCCTGCGGCCGAGGCGGCCGCAAGGGAATATTCGGAGCCGCAAAACTACCCGCTTGTCACCGTCACAGTAAGTCCAAAGGTCGAAAAAACCGATTTCAAAGGCGTCTTACTGAATATTGCCTTCGTAGCGGTCATAGTCGCCCTTGTCGCGGGCACGCTCTTCGTCCTCTATCTCATCTTAGGCAAGCGAAACAGACTCCGAAAATTTGCCAAAAAAGGAAGAAAAGCGCTTAAAAACCGTAAAAGGTCAAAGCGCTTCTGATAAAGAAAGGTGATACCCTTGAAAAAATTACTCTCTTTGATATCTCTCGCGGCGGCGGCGGTGCTTTTTGCAGTCACCGTCTTTACCGCGTGCTCGGGCGGGGGCGAAACGCCTTCGTCGGCCGCGAGCCCGTCGGACGAAACCGCCTCCGTGACCTCCTCCGAAACGACCTCCGCGCAGTCCGAGGCTTCCTCCGAAGCGTCGTCGGAAGCCATGTCCGATCCGTCCTCGGAGCCGTCCTCGGAGGCTTCGTCGGAGACCGAGAGCAAACCCGAAAGCAAACCCGAGAGCAAGCCCGAAAGCAAACCCGCTTCGAGCGAGGCCGGGTCGAGCGACCCGACGCCGTCTTCGGAGCCTGCGCCGACGGGAGATTATGCCTCCGTGGCGGGATACGTCGCCGAAAACGACGCGAGGTATAACGCCTACGGCAAAAAGCATAAGGATCTGTCGGACGAAAGAGTCGTCGCAATAGTCAATTTCGGCTACGACGGGGAGTTTTATACGAACGTTTTGCCGTCCCCGAACAAACAGACGAAATACGTGCTCGTAAACAAGTTCTATTATCTCGACCGCGACTACGTCCCCGACGATCTCGTCGCCCTGCCGTCGGCCTATAAGCACGCGAGCAACGTCTCGCTCCAGCGAGAGGCTTACGACGCCTTCATAATCCTTTGCGACGCCGCGAAAAAAGCCGGCTACACCATACTCGGGCAGTCGGGCTACAGAAGCTACGAGACGCAGGAGAAATTATACAACAAATATCTCAAAAACGAGGGCGGAAACGTCGCCGCCGTCGACTCCTACAGCGCCCGCCCCGGTCACTCCGAGCATCAGACGGGTCTTGCCATAGACGTCGTCGGCGAGACGGGGTCGATGGGCAAATACGGCAAGTCGAAAAGCTACAAGTGGGCCGTCGAAAACGTCTGGAAATACGGGTTTATAATCCACTACACGACGGCAAACGAGTATATCACGGGCTACGAGACCGAGGAGTGGCATTTCCGCTTCGTCGGCAAAGAAGCCGCGGCGGAAATACACAGCCGCGGCATTACGGTCGACGAATACCTCGCCGAACAAATCAATAAGTTATCTTCTTAAACCGAGCGCCTCGCAGATACGCTCGGGGGCGTCTCTGAAGTCGCCCCACTCGGCGCCCGCGTTACGATAGTCGAACATGGCGGTAAAGGAGTCGACGTCTTTGGCGAGGCCGTCGTAGTAGGCCTTCTGAGTGGCCGTCAGGGCTTTGCGGAAGCGGTCTCTTTCTTTGCTTTTGAGCCGCTTTTCGCTCATTGTATAAAGGACGGAAAAGTGCTTTAAGCAGTAGCCTTTTTGCGCCGCTACCTTCTCTCTGAAGGCCTCGTCGCCCGAGTAGAGCCAGAAGAGGTTTTCATACATCCCCGAAAGGTATCTTTCAATTCTCGCGCATATATAGCAGCTGTCGGCGGTCGCCGCGAAAAGCCGCTCCTTTTTGGAGTCGCTCTCGTCGAGCCAGCCGCGAAGCTCTTGCAAACGGCTCTGGAGCATGAGGGCGAGCGGAAGTTTTTTCTTGGCGTCAAGCATTTTCTCGAGGTGGTCGGGGCAAAATCCGAGGCGGTTGGTCGCGATCCTCACGTCGGGCTCCATCATCGAGGCGCCTAAAATCAGCGTCAGCTCGTTTTGCTCGAGCGTTTCGGTAAGGGCGCAAAGGGGGCAGCCTTCCTTTTTGTCGAAGGCCTCGTTTATCGGTATGGTGTAGATGGTTTCGGCCATTTTATCGCCGCCTTTCACGGTTATTATAACAGAAAAAGGTGTTTTTAACAAGTGGACTGTCTTATAAACGGCGATTTCGATCTGAAAATAAGCGCCGACTGCGGCCAGTGCTTCCGTTTTTCGACTGACGAAAACGGGATCACCGAGGGCGTTGCGGGAGATAAATATTTCAAAGGCCGCGTTCTTTCGGGCAAGCTCCTTTGCGACGACGGCGTCGACGGCGCCTATTTTGAAAACTATTTCGACCTTGCGGCCGACTACGCCGCATACGTCGCCGATATATGCAAAAGCGGCGACGGAATAATCGCCGCCGCGGCGGCGGAGGCAAAGGGACTTCGCATTTTCCGCCAGGACCCGTTCGAGGCGCTTATATCGTTTATAATTTCGCAAAACAACAACATCCCCCGCATAAAAGGCATCGTCGAAAGGCTTTGCGAGGGGTTCGGGCGTCCCTTCGACGCGGGCGGAAAAAAGTATTTCGCCTTCCCGACGCCCCGCGACCTCGACGGCGTGACCGCCGCCGACCTCGCTCCCATCCGCGCGGGGTTTCGCGCGGGCTACATAGAGGACCCCGTGAAAAAGTGGAACGGCGGAGAAATAGATATTTCCGATATGGCGTCGGCTCCTTACGAGGAGTGCGCCGCGGCGCTCAAAAAAATAAAGGGCGTGGGCAACAAGGTCGCCGCCTGCGTTCTGCTTTTCGGGTTCCACAGGCTCGACGCCTTCCCCGTCGACGTGTGGATAAAGCGGACGATGGAGCGCTTTTACGGCGACCTCGA
>JAEEIO010000121.1 GCA_016281405.1 Clostridiales bacterium
AGAATATTCTTATTATATACGAAAGGAGCGTGAAATATTGGCGAAGCGGATCGTTTGTCCGGATCCGCCGCTTTTCAAAATACTCGGCGCTTTTCCGGACGTCTTTCAAACGCTGCCGCAGGAAGCTCATAACTTTGCGAAGCAAATATCCTTTATGTAAATTAAAATGATAAATGATCAATTATGATTTTGCCTGCGGCGAAAATTATGAGTTCGGCTAACGCCGAACATTATGATATGATTGCCCGAACACCTTATGTTGCCTAAGGCAACTCATAATTGCGCGAAGCGCATCATAATTCATAATTCGCCGTCAGGCGATCATAATTGCCGCTTCGCGGCTCACTCCCATTCCACCGTGGCGGGCGGCTTGCCCGTGACGTCGTATACGACGCGGTTGACGCCCTTCACCTCGTTCACGATGCGCGAGGCGGTGCGGGTGAGAAGCGAATAGGAAAGCCGCGACGGGACGCAGGTCATGAAGTCGCTCGTGTTGACGGCGCGAAGCGCCACGGTGTAGTCGTAGGTGCGGTGGTCGCCCATTACGCCGACCGAGCGGGTGCCCGTGAGCACCGCAAAATACTGCTCGCTTCTGACGCGGCTTCTTTTCATCTCCTCGCGGAAGACGGCGTCGGCGGCGCGGAGTATGTTTAACTTCTCCTTAGTTATCTCGCCGACCACGCGGACGGCGAGTCCCGGCCCCGGGAAGGGCTGGCGGGAGACAAGCGACCCGGGCAGACCGAGGCCGCGCCCGACCCGCCTGACCTCGTCCTTGAAGAGGCCCCGAAGGGGCTCTATGATACCTTTGAAATCTATTCGCGACGGCAGTCCGCCGACGTTGTGGTGGCTCTTTATCGTCGCCGAGTTGAGGGCGCCCGACTCTATGACGTCGGGGTAGATCGTCCCCTGGGCGAACCAGTCGATCTTTCCGAGCTTTCTCGCCTCCTCCTCGAAGACGTCGAGGAAGAGTTTGCCTATTATCTTACGCTTTTTTTCGGGCTCGGTGACGCCCGCGAGCGCCGCGAGAAAGCGGTCTTCGGCGTTGACGCGGATGAAGTTCAGTTTTTTGCCCGAAAAGGCCTTTTCGACCTCGTCGCCCTCGTTAAGGCGCATGAGGCCGTGGTCGACGAAGATGCAGTAAAGCCTGTCTCCGAGGGCTTTATCCAGAAGCGCGGCGCAGACCGACGAGTCGACGCCGCCCGAGAGGGCAAGGAGGACTTTGCCGCTTCCGACCTGCTCCCTTATCTCTTTTATTTTACGCTCGGCGTAGTCGCCGACCTCGTAGCCGCCCTTCGCCTTACAGACGCGAAAGAGGAAATTAGAAATTATTTTACGGCCGTTTTCGGTCGTCTCGACCTCGGGGTGAAACTGGACGGCGTAAAGCTTTTTTTGCCTGTTTTCAAAGGCGGCGACGCAGTTTTCGGTGGTCGCCGAAACACGAAAGCCCTCGGGGAGGGTCGAGACGCAGTCGGTGTGGCTCATAAGGACTTTCTGCGTTTCGTCAAGTCCGTAGAAAAGCGCCGATTTCGTATCGACCGACGCCGAAACCACGCCGTATTCGCCGACCTTCGCCCGCGAGACGGCGCCGCCGTTAAGGTAGGCGGTAAGCTGGGCGCCGTAGCAGATGCCCAAAATCGGGATACCGAGCGAGAAAAGCGCCTTATCGTAGGTGGGGGCGCCCTCGCGGTCGACGCTGTCGGGCCCGCCCGTGAGAATTATGCCTACGGGCGCGACGCTTTTTATTCTTTCGGGCGGCACGGTGCAGGGGAGTATTTCGGAATAGACTCCCGCCTCCCTGACGGTGCGCGCTATAAGCTCTTTATACTGGCCGCCGAAGTCGAGGACCAATACCGTTTCCATGGTTTTTACTCCCTTTATTTCGACTTTTTTTCGTTCATCATCGCGATAAACTCGTCGAAGAGGAACTCGGTGTCGTGCGGGCCGCCGCATGCCTCGGGGTGGAACTGGACGGTGAGGGCGGGGATGTCCTTATAATACATGCCCTCGACGGTGCCGTCGTTTTCGTTCGTCCAGTAGGACGAGACGGCGGCGCTTTTATCGGTCTTTATTATGGCGTAGCCGTGGTTCTGGCTGGTGACGTAGACGCGGCCGTTTTTCTCGCAGCGGACGGGCTGGTTTTCGCCGCGGTGGCCGTATTTGAGCTTTTCGGAGGAAAAGCCGTTCGCGAGGGCGAAAAGCTGATGCCCGAGGCAGATGGCGAAAACGGGGACGCCGCTTTTCGCTATCTCCGCGAGGGTTTTAATGGCCTCGGGGTTATCCTTGGGGTCGCCGGGGCCGTTCGAAAGCATTATGCCGTCGGGCTTTGCGGCAAGGACCTCTTTCGCCGTCGCGCTTTGCGGGAAGACGGTGACGCGGCATCCGCGCTTAAGAAGCTCGCGGAGGATGTTTTGCTTCAGGCCGTAATCTATCATCGCGACGTGGAAGCGGGCGCGTTTTTCGGGTCCCACGTCGTATTTCTCGCCGCACGAGACGGCCGCGACGGCGTCCTTGACCTTATAAGACTTTATCTTTTCGAGGGCGGCGTCCATATCGGCGGGAAGCTCGGAGCATATCATGACGTTCATGGCGCCCTGCTCTCTTATTATGCGGGTGACGGCGCGGGTATCGACGCCCATGACGCCCGGCACTCCGCTTTTCTCCAAAAGCTCCCTGACCGTCCCCTCGGAACGGAAATTGGAGGGGGCGTCGCACACCTCTCTCACTATGTAGGCGGCGACCTGAACGCCCTCGCTCTCGAAGTCGGAGGGGATGACGCCGTAGTTGCCTATCACGGGGAAGGTCTGGACGACCGCCTGCCCGTGAAAGCTTTTGTCGGAGAGGGTCTCGAGGTAGCCGCCGACGCCCGTCGTGAAGGCGATCTCGGCGACGACGTCCTTTTCGGCTCCGAAGCGGACGCCCTCGAAGACTCTGCCGTTTTCAAGTATCAGATAGCACTTTCCCATTATTTTTCCACTTTCTGGCCGTATTCGCCGTTGAAGCATCCTATGCAGAAGGGCAGATTGCAGCCCTTGCAGGCGTCCAAAAGTCCTTCGAGGCTGATGTAGCCTAACGTGTCGGCGTTGAAGCACTCTCTTATTTCGTCGACGGTCTTCCGGTTCGCAACGAGGTTGCTTTCGTCGCCTATGTCGGTGCCGTAGTAGCAGGTGTGGATGAAGGGCGGCGACGAGATGCGGAGGTGGACTTCTTTGGCGCCCGCGTGGCGAAGGAGATTGACCATCTTGACGCCCGTGGTGCCTCTTACTATCGAGTCGTCGCAGACGACTATCCTCTTCCCTTCCACGTTATAGCGGACGGGGTTCAGTTTCATCTTGACGGCGTTGGCGCGTTCGGCCTGCGACGGGAAGATGAAGCTTCGGCCTATATATCTGTTTTTGTTGAAGCCCGTGACATAGGGGAGGCCGCTCTCGAAGGCGTAGCCCATCGCGGCCTCTAAACCGCTGTCGGGGACGCCGCAGACGCAGTCGGCCTCGACGGGGCATTCTCTCGCGAGGCGGCGGCCCATTTCGAAGCGGGCCTTGAAGACCGAAAGGCCGTCTATTATCGAGTCGGGACGGGCGAAATAGACGTATTCGAATATGCAGATGCCTCTCGTGTCGGAGTAAAGCTGAATGGACGAGTCGACTATCTCGCCGTTTTCAACGACGATGACTTCGCCGGGTTTGACGTCCCTTATAAGCTCGAAGCCGCAGGTGTCGAGGGCGCTCGTCTCGGAGGCGATTATTATGCCGTCTTTGCTCTTGCCGACGCAAAGCGGACGGTAGCCGTTGGGGTCGCGGACGGCTATCAGCTTGCCGTCGCCCGCTATGACCACGAGGCAGAAGGCGCCCTTGAGCTCGCTCGCGGCCGCGACGACGCCCTTGGTGGCGCTGTTGAAGCAAAGCGAGTAGTAGGCTATCAGGGAGGCTATGGCCTCGCTGTCGGACGAGGCGGAAAAATGGACGCCGTTTTGTTCGAGCTTTTTTCTTATCTCGTCGGAGTTGGTTATGTTGCCGTTGTGGGCGACGGCGATACGCCCCGTGAGGTATTCCTTGAAGAAGGGCTGGACGTTGCCCGCGCTCGAGCATCCCGTCGTCGAGTAGCGGGTGTGGCCGATGGCGCTGTAGCTTCCTTCGA
>JAEEIO010000122.1 GCA_016281405.1 Clostridiales bacterium
CAGAAGAGTCGCGAAGACAAGAGAGGAGCTCGTTATTGACGGAGCCGTTTACGCCGAATATGCTTTAACTGCAAAAGTTCAATTACCTTACGAAATGCACGCTTTTTTTGACGGTCATTATTTTGAGGCGGGCTACGGAACGGGATACGGTAATTATATAAGCGTAGATAAAGTGGTAATAGCCAAAAAATTCAGATGGTAATTATCGTCGTCGCGGACTTCGTATCGTTCGCGACGACTTTTCTTTGAAAAGCCGTCTCTCACTCGCTCCGTCGCTCCTCCTTTCCCCAAAAAACCTCGGCGGAGGGCCTTGGTTTTTCGGGGTTCCCTGAAAAAGCCGCCCTACGAGGCGGTATGGTTTTTGGCATTTATGAAGGATTCGAACCGTTTGTAGCGTATGCCGTTCCTGTCGCCGGTCAGGCGCCTTCGTCGCCGTCTACTTCGTCCGCCGACGGGATCGACGCGGCGGCGCCGCGTCGGGAAACCGTAATCGCCGCCGCGGCCGACGCGCGTCTCAGAGCGTCGGCGGGCGTTAGGCCTTTAATCAGCGAGGCGACGAAATAGCCGAGCATGGCGTCGCCTGCGCCGGTGGTGTCGACGACGCTCGCAGGATACGCCTTCTGACGGGTAGCGCCTCCCATGCCGTAATATACCGATCCGATTTCGCCGAGAGTAAGCAGTATCGGGGTACTTTTCACGAAGTTTTTTAAGCGCCTCGTCGGGATCGGCCGTGCCGACGAGCGCCGCTCCCTCGATCTCGTTCAAGACGAGCAAAAACGCTTTTTCAATAGGGTATCCATATAATTCGTCGGTGATCGGGGAAGGGTTAAAGACGATCTTCAGCCCCTTTTTATACGCCTCGGTCATAAGATACGGGATATTGTTTATCTCGTTTTGAAGAATAATCAGGTCGTCGCGGTCAAAGCGCGACAGCACGGCGTCGACCTCGGCTTCGGTGATTTCGCGGTTGGCGCCCGGGTAAAGCAAAATGCAGTTCTGGCCGTCTTTGCTTACCTGTATTATCGCGTGACCGTTGGCGCCGTCGCTTAAAAAGACGTTATCCGTGTTTACGCCGTTTTTTTCGAGCAGCTCTTTTAATATAACGCCGTCTTTTCCTATCTTGCCGGCGTGAAAAACCTTCGCGCCCGCCCGCGCGGCGGCAATCGACTGATTGAGACCTTTCCCGCCGCAGTTTACCGTGAGCGCGTTTGCTGAAAGCGTTTCGCCCGCCTTGACGAAATGCCCGACGTTATAAGTGTAATCGAGGTTGAGCGAGCCGAAATTGAGTATTTTATTCATCACGGTATCCTTTCAAAATGCGCGTCTTGCGTCTCTTGCGATTTGTTGATCCGAACAAAATCGGCCGTTTCGCTTATTTTGAAATATGCTCCAGCGTTTTTTTGATAAGATCTTCCGTTTTTACGTTTTCGTGTCCGAAGATATGGGTGTCAAGTCTGTCGCCGAGCGGAGCAGTCCATTCCCTGCCGATGCGGGAGATCCCGTACATCATACCGACGATCGAGCCGACGGTCGCGCCGTTGCAGTCGGTGTCGAAGCCCGTTTGCACCGCGAGGCAGATGGATTTGCCGTAGTCGCCGCCGCCGTAAAGGAGCGCGGCGGTGACGATCATTGCGTTTGAGATGGTGTGGCACCAGCCGTGCGAGCTATATTCGTTGAAGAGCTGATGAACGTAAGCCATGACTTTATCGCATCTCTCGCCGCTTTCAAAGCGCCCGAGGACCTCGCTTACGCGCTGATGCAGTCTCGATTGCTGCGGGATTTCGCCGAGTCCGCAAAGGATCACCTCTTTGACGTCGCTGCTGACGGCCGCGCAGGCGAGCATCGCGGCGACGAACATCGCGCCGTAAATGCCGTTCTTGATATGCGAGATTGAGGCGTCGCGCCACGCCATCTCGGCTGCAAGCTGCGGGTTGCCGGGATTGATATATCCGTAATAGTCGGCGCGGATCTGCGCGCCGATCCATTCGCGGTAGGGGTTTTTATAGATCGCGGTATTCGGCGGGCGAAAGCCGTTGACAAGATTGCGGTAGGCCACGCGCTCCGCGGTGCAGTATGCGTCCTTAGGCTGCATGGCGAGCCACGTAGAGCCGACGTTATCGGGCTTGAAGTCTTTACCGTATTTTTCGATTACGGTCTGCGCGAGCACCGTGTAGTTGGTATCGTCGTCCGCGGGGGCGCACTTCACCTTATCGGCGTAACAGCTCCATTTTAAGTTGAAACGGTATTTTTTCAGCATTTCGTCCGTTATGTCGGAGCGTCTTATGTAACGCTTCATGGGATAATTGCCCGTTTCGGTGAGCATCGGGATAAGCTCGTCGGTCGTCATGCATTCGACGGTCTTGCCGAGCAGACAGCCTCCCATTCTTCCGTACCACGCGCCGCGGATCTTTTCCTCAAGCACCGAGCCCGACGGTTTTTTTCCTTTGTATAAATGTTCTTTCCTGCACAGACGAATATTCTGGATGTCCGACGGCTCGACGTAGGGATAATCGTTTTTCATCTTCGCGGAGCCTATGATGCCAAAGAGCACGTTTGCCATCTGATCCTTCTCGGGACCGTCGTCCATCTTTTCGACGGCGCGGAAAACGTCGCGGAAGCGTTCGACGTCGAGGCCCTCGTCGGTTGACTGCTCAATCTCGAGCGAGAGATTTTTCGAATACGCTTCCCAATTTGCGATACTGGCGTAATCGGGAGTCACGGCGTCCGGCTTCTGTTCGTTTTCCGCTATGCGGACGTTCGTGTCGCATATAAGCGAATCGAGCGAGACGCGAAACTGTTGCGACAGCTTTATAAGCTTATCCATACCGGGGGTAGATTTACCCGATTCCCATTTTTGCACCGCCTGCTTTGATACGCCGAGTATCTCGGCGAGCTTCTCGCGCGAAAGACCGTTTTCCGTTCGTAAACAATATATCCTTTTCGCCAGTTGCATAATAGACGCTCCTTTTTTTATTTCTTATAAACATTGTAAACCGTTTCCATTATATTTACAAGCAACCGCGATTATTATTTTTGACAACCGCAGGTTGTCGACGTCATACGGAATAAGATAAACGCCCTTGACAAACGACATCAGTTCGTCGTCGCCCCGTCGATATAAAAACAGACCGTTTCCGTGAACGCGCGCCGCAAACTCAAATCCCCCCGCCGCAACCATTTAGAGTGGTCATAACGGATTCGAGTTATGACCACTCATTTTATGTTTTCCTCTTTATTTTATCATTAATTTATGCTATACTGTTCTCAAAGATCGGGGGTGATATTGTGTTCGGTGCGATTTACGGCGACGTGATCGGGTCATATTATGAAGTCCATTGCACGAAAAACTATGATTTTCCGTTTGAAAACGACAGTACGTTTACCGACG
>JAEEIO010000123.1 GCA_016281405.1 Clostridiales bacterium
GCTCCATGTCGCTGTTTATATAGTTTGAGAAATACGGGGTGCCGTATTTGGCGGTCATCTCGAAGAGAAGACGGTTGTTTTCGGTGTCGGACCAGTCGAAGTTCCTCGTTATCGAATAGGTGGGTATGGGATACTGGAAGCCGCGTCCGTTGGCGTCGCCCTCGATCATTATCTCGATGAAGGCCTTGTTGACCATATCCATCTCTTTTTTGCAGTCTTTGTATTTGAAATCCATCTCTTTGCCGCCGACGAGAGCGTTTTGCTCGGCGAGGTCGGCGGGGACGGTCCAGTCGAGGGTTATGTTGGTGAAGGGCGACTGGGTGCCCCAGCGGCTGGGGGTGTTGACGCCGTAGATGAACGACTGTATGCACTGTTTGACCTCTTTATAGGTGAGGTTGTCGACCTTGACGAAGGGAGCGAGGTAGGTATCGAACGAAGAAAACGCCTGCGCGCCCGCCCACTCGTTCTGCATGATGCCAAGGAAATTGACCATCTGATTGCAAAGCGTCGAAAGATGGCTGGCGGGGGAGGAGGTTATCTTGCCGGGAATGCCGCCGAGTCCCTCCTGTATAAGCTGACGGAGCGACCAGCCCGCGCAGTAACCGGTAAGCATCGAAAGGTCGTGGATGTGGATGTCGGCGTTACGGTGGGCGTTCGCGATCTCCTCGTCGTAAATCTCGCTGAGCCAGTAGTTTGCGGTGATGGCGCCCGAGTTGGAGAGAATGAGACCGCCGACCGAATAGGTGACGGTCGAGTTTTCCTTGACGCGCCAGTCGGCCACCTTGACGTAGTTGTCGACGATGGCCTTGTAGTCGAGCATGGTCGACTTGAGGTTTCTTATCTTTTCACGCTGCTTGCGGTAGAGTATGTAAGCCTTGGCGATATCGTCGTATCCGGCCTTGATGAGGACGGATTCGACGCTGTCCTGTATTTTTTCAACGGTGATCTGGCCGTTTTCGACCTTGGGCTCGAAGTCGGCGGTCACCTTGAGCACGAGAAAATCGATGGTATCGGGATGATACTGCTTCTCGCAGGCGTCGAAAGCCTTGGTTATGGCGTTCTTGATTTTTGTGAGATCGAAATCGACAATTTTTCCGTCTCTTTTAACTACGTTATACATTTTGACACTTCCCTCCAGACAGGCGCGTTTATTTCGCGGATTACTTATAATTATAACCTCGCGAAAAAGGTTTGTCAAGTAGAAAAACACAAGATATTGTGTTTTTTAAGAAGTTTCAATCACAACATCTTGTGTTTTCGCAATTTCCGACAAAACGTCGGATTTTGCCTTAAAGAAGAGAAAAAACGGAGATTTTCAAAGAAAAATGAAACTTTTTCGCAAAAAAAGCGTTATAATATATGAAGGACGTTTGAAGGGAGGCGGGACGTTGAAGGACGGCGAAATAATAGACCTTTTCCTCTTGCGCGACGAGAGCGCGATAGCCGCGACTGCCGATAAATACGGCAAAATGATCGCGGCGTTGTCGGAGCGCATCGTCGGCGACAGGCAGACGGCGCTCGAATGCGAAAACGACGTTTATCTTAAAGCGTGGAACTCCATCCCGCCCCTTGAACCCAGAGAAAACTTCTTCGCGTTTTTGGCAAAGATAGCGAGAAATCTGTCGCTCGACAGGGTGCGCCTCGCCTCGCGTGAAAAAAGAAACGCCGCCGTCGCCGAGCTTTCCGACGAGATCGAAAGCGTCCTCCCCGCGCAGGGCGGCGTCGAAGAAACCGTAGACGGCAAGGAGTTAAGTCGCGTTATAAGCGATTACCTTCGCGGCATTTCAGCGGAGAAGAGAAACGTATTCATAAGAAGGTATTGGTACGCCGACTCCCTTTCGGAGATAGCCGAAAGGTTTTCCATGTCGGAGGGCAAGGTGAAGACGACGCTTTACAGAACGCGCGCGGGCCTTGCGGAGCATTTGAAAAAGGAGGGTTACGAACCGTGAACGGAAAGGAATTGCTTTATAAAATTAACGACCTCGACGACGACCTCATAGAGCAGGCGGATAAGGCGAAAAAGGGAAGAGTGAAGCCCTTCAAAATAGGCATAGCCCTTGCGGCGGCGTTTGTCCTCTTTACGATGGCCGCCTGCGTCACCGCCACGTTGAGTTTCAAAGAGATTTATGAAGCCGGATTGCTTCACGGCGGCGAGCACAGCAAAGCGAGCATCGAGACTCTTCTTGAGATAAGCAAAAACAAGACCGTGAAAAAAGATATTAAAGAGACCGTCACGATAGACGAGCTTTACGATGCCTTCGGGTTGGCGGAAAACGCTACGCATACCTCTCACCAGACGTATATCCCGAGCCAAACCGGCCGTCCGAACACTTATGTCTGGTATTACGATGAAAACGGCAAAGCCGTAAGAATTGGCGGCGGGTATCCTCCGACCGACTGGTACAGCGATATAATAAAGGTCGAAAAAAACGGCTTTCTCAAAGAAAACGAAAACGGCGAGCTTTATACCGTTTTCAAAACCGAATCGGGAGCCTACGTTTACTGCATTATGAAGGTCGTCGGCGGCAAAACCGAGTCGGGCGGAGAAGAAGCGGTAAGCATACAGTTCGACAGAGCGTATTGGGTCTACGGCGAAATACTGAAAAAAGAATACTTCGAAGGTCTTAAGGTGGGAGAGACGACGTTAAGCGAGGTTTGCGAGCGCGTCGGCGTTTCGCAGAAAACAAAACTTGCCGCTAATATAGTTTCGGTGTATAACAACACCACCGTTAAACACGAAGGAACGGTTTACGCGGTAAACAGCGATTTTATTTTCGCACTTGACAAAAATGCGATAGCAATAACGACAAAAATGTCTTTTCTTACCTCCGAGGGAATAGCGGTCGTCACTTTTGCGCGCGACGCGGAGGCAAAAGACTTAACGGTTTCGGCCGTCGATTTCACCGAGGGATGTCCGATTAACGCCGAAGACCTTGTTTTGTAAGTGTGAAATAAAAAAGGAGATGAAACCATGAAAAAGAAGACTTTAACAACCGTTATAGCGGTAGTTTCGGCGGTCGTGCTTCTTTGCGGCGCGGCGGCGGCGCTCTATTTCTTCACGGACGTTTTTACTCCGCGGCACGTCTATAAAAACGAAAGCGTAAACGCCCTTTTGAAAAGCAGTAAGAAAAAAACTGCGGCAAATGATTTGGAGATAAAAATACACGCGAACGAAACGGTCAAGGTCGGTGAAGAAGAAAAAGAGTTCGTGGTAAATCCTTATTATTACGCCGACCCGAAAACCGAAAAAAGAACGGTCGACATTATGGAACGCAAATACGGCTTTCTGTTTGGAGGGAAAAAATCTGACGGCAGCGAATACACCTACGACGATATTATGTCGCTCGAGCCTAACGGCTTTTTGAAAGAGAACAGTTTCGGCGAGCTTTACACCGTTTTCAAAAATGTTTACGATGAATACTACTTCGTTATAATGAAAGTCGTGTGGGCCGACGATGAAGAAGAGATCGTTTTAGACCGCGTTTATACGGTGGCCTCCCCGACCATTCTTTCAAGCGCCGATTTTGAAAGCTTTGAAATAGGCAAAACGACCGAGTGGGAGTTTTTCAGAAAGGTGGGAACCCCCTATATTCCTCCGGTGCGTTCAATCGGCTCCGGCACGGGCACGATTTGGTCGGCTCCGAGCGTTTTTCGCCTTTCGGAGGAAGAATATAAGAGGGCGCTTGGAGCGAGGTATGCAATTGTCGACGGCGAACTTACTTTCATGCTTGCGCAAGAAATAAATAAAACATATCTCACGACAGACGGCGTAATGGACGTCACTCTTATTTACGACGAATCGGTCGATTTGCGTGTTGTTGCGTCCATGAAATTCACCGAAGGCTGCCCGATAAATCCCGAAGACCTGATTCTGTGAGCGCGGAAGAAAGACTAAAAGGAGTTGCAAACCATGAAAAAGAAGACTTTAACAGCCGTTATAGCCGTAGTTTCGGCGGTCGTGCTTCTTTGCGGCGCGGCGGCCTGCGCCGTCTCGGTGAAGTTCAATGACGTTTACGACGAAGGCGTCTCGGTCAGCGGCGACAGACACCTGAAGGAGAGCATAGACGCCCTTCTTGACTTGAGCAGGGGGAAGACCGTGAAAAAGAATATTGTTAAAACCGTCACGCTTGAGGAGCTGGCCTCTTTCGGTTTGTATGAAAATCAAACGTATTCGGCATACCAATACGATTATTCGCGTAGTGTCAGCAACCCCTATTATTATCATGTCGATGAAAACGGTAAACTCGTCGCAGTGCCTAGGGAACATATCACCGACCGCTACAGCGATATTGCCAAGGTCGAAAAAAACGGCTTTCTTAAGGAAAACGCAAACGGCGAGCTCTATACCGTTTTCAAAACCGATACCGGCGCCTACGTTTACTGCATAATGAAGGTCGGTTCTTCCAATCCCATAAAGGGCAATCCCGCCGTGAAAGTCAATTTCGACAGAGCGTATTGGGTCTACGGCGAAGTAATAAAAAAAGAGTATTTCGACGGGCTTGAAAAGGGCAAGACCACTAAAACCGAAATCGACGGCTTTACCGGGGCCGCTAAGGATTACAGATTTTGGCCAGTTATTCTCGATTCGCGTCTTTCTGATGAGAAAAGGTCGAATTACGCTTTCCTCGTCGCCGAGGGCGTGGTGACCTTGTATTTCGAATATAACGAAGAAATCGGGGATTTCGTCTTGTCCGACAAGGAATTCACCGAAGGCTGCCCGATAAACCCCGAAGATCTCATCTGAAAATAATAAAAAACGGCTATGCGAAAGCATAGCCGTTTTAATATTTCTCAAACTCCGCGAAGCTCGGTATTCTTGACGTATTTCCGCGCCCGCTCCCTCATCTCTTCAAGCGTTTCGCGGCTGACGGCGTGCATATCGGACCCGATAAGCTCGCCGCTGTCGACGAAGTTCTGAAGAAAATACTTTTCGTCGCCCGCGATCCATTTCGCGGCCGCCTCGATATCCTCGGGCGTGTGAAACTCCTTTACGACCGTCGTGCGGAACTCGAAATCGACGCCGCACGTCCCCAGTATACCGATGCTTCTTTCGACAGGCGCGAGGTCGAGGTCTTTCACCCCCGCCGTGAGGGCGTATTTCTCGGGACGGTTTTTAATATCCATGGCGACGTAGTCCAAAAGTCCCGCCTTCAGAAGCTCTTCGAGGCGGTCGGGGAAGGAGCCGTTGGTATCGAGCTTTATTTTAAGCCCGAGGGCGCGGACTTTTTTTATAAACTCGCCGATATCGGGCCACAAAAGCGGCTCGCCGCCCGTTATCGCGAGACCGTCAAGAAGTCCCGCTTTCTTTTGAAGGTGGTTAAGGACTGTCGACTCGTCTATGACGTCGTTTGCGTTTATTTCGGTCACCAGGAGTGCGTTATGGCAAAAAGGACAGCGGAAATTACAGCCGCCCGTGAAGACGGTGGCGGCGCATTTCCCTGGGAAGTCCAAAAGCGTCAGCTTCTGAAAGCCGAGAATCTTCATAAAAACACCTCGTAAAACAATTATACCACTAAAAAACCGATAAAACAATCGGAAAATGCAAGTTGTAAAACGGCGGGCGACGTGTTATAATTAAAACGATAAGAAACTGCGAAGGAGGCGGCCTTTATGCCTTTGGAAAAGGAAGACTACGTCGAACCGAACTGTCCCTTCTGCGCCGATACGTGGAAAAAAGAAAAAAAGACAGAGCGCATCCCCGTCGGCAGGGTTTTCGAAAAGCTTGACGGATATTTCGCGAAAAACGACTACGCCGCCGCCGAACGCCACCTTTTGTATTGGGCGTCCGAGGCCGAGGCCCTCGGAGACAAAAGAGGACTTTTTTCCGTTGCCGACGAACAGATGGGTCTTTACAGAAAACTCGGCAAAAGGGAAGAGGCCTACGCTGCCGTCAAAAAGGCGCTCGCCCTCGTAAAAGAGCTTGAAATGGAAAAAAGCGTCGCCGCCGCCACGGCATACCTTAACGCCGCGACCGTCTATAAGGCCTTCGGAGAGCCCGAAAAGGGTCTTCCGCTTTTCGACGCGGCGAGGGAGATATACGAAAAAGAACTGCCCGCGACCGACGGCCGCCTCGGCGGACTCTATAACAACACCGCGCTCTCTTTATGCGATCTCGGCCGCTACGCCGAGGCGAGAGAGCTTTATGAAAAGGCCGTAGCCGTAATGTCGAAGGTCGAAAACGGCGAGCTCGACGCCGCGATAACGTGGCTCAACCTCGCCGACCTCGCCGCGGCCGAAAAAGGCTATGAGGCGGCCGAAAAGGAGATAGGGGAGTGCCTCGAAAAAGCCGAGGCGCTGTTGAACGCGCCGTCGCTCCCGTGGGACGGCTACTACGCCTTCGTCTGCGAAAAGTGCGCCTCCGTCTTCGACTTTTACGGTCGGTTTCTGACCGCGAAGGAGCTTAAAGAAAGGTCGAAAAAGATTTATGAAAGGGCTTGACGTCTGCCGCGAATATTTTAACGCCTACGGCCTCCCGATGTTAAGGCGCGACTTTCCCGACCTGCTTGCCGTCTCGGCCGCGGGCCTTGCGGGCAGCGGCTCCGAGTGCTTCGGCTACGACGACGAAATATCGAAAGACCACGACCTCGAGCCCGGTTTTCTCGTCTTCCTCCCCGACTCCGTCCCCGAAGACCGCGCCTTCGCCCTCGAAAGAGCCTATAACAAGCTTCCGAAGGAGTTTATGGGACTTCAAAGGGGTCTCCTCGCGCCCGTCGGTATGCGCCGCCGCGGCGTGGTAAGAGCCTCCGACTTTTTCAAAGAAAAAACGGGAACGCCCGACTGTCTGCTCTCCCTTGCCGACTGGTTTTCCGTCCCCGAATACTCGCTTGCCGAGGCGGTAAACGGCAAGATTTTCTCCGACCCCTCTGGTTTTTTCAAAGAGATAAGGAACCGCCTCGTAATGCCCGAAGACGTTATGAAAAAGAAGCTCGCGGGCGAGCTTATAATAATGGCGCAGGCGGGACTTTACAACTATCCGCGTTGCCTCGCCCACGGCGAGCGCGGCGCTGCGGCGCTTGCGCTTTCGGAATACGTCAAAAGCGCCGTCCACGTCTTTTTCTTACTCTCTCAAAAATTCACGCCTTTTTATAAATGGTCTTTCCGCGCAATGCGGGACCTTTCCGAATACGCCGTCTACGCCGACAGTCTCGAGTATTTGCTCGACGCCGAGAACGGCGAAAAAGAGGCGGCCGTCAAAAAAGACGTCCTTGAAGACCTCGCGGCCGTCGTGATCTCTGCCGTTTGCAAAAAGGGTCTTTCCGCCCCGAAAAACGAGCTTGAAAAGCTCGCCTACGCCGTCAACGACGGCATAAAAGACGAAAGCATAAGAAACAAAAACATACTTTACGCAATATAAAGGGGAAATCAATATGTTCAAAATCGCAGTCCAGACGGGCGACCTCGACAGCTTTTACGGTATCGACGCGGCCTACCGCATGATAAAGGAGGCGGGCTTCGA
>JAEEIO010000124.1 GCA_016281405.1 Clostridiales bacterium
CGATATTTTAATACTCGAACGAGAGCAGGCCTTGGGCGGAATACTCAAGCAGTGCATCCACAACGGCTTCGGCCTCCACCGCTTCGGCGAGGAGCTGACGGGCCCCGAATACGCCGCGAGAGACCGCAAAAGAGTCGAGGAACTCGGAATCCCCTATAAAACGGGGACGATGGCGCTCGACATAACGCCCGAAAAAGTAATAACCGCCATGAACCCCGAGGAAGGCGTTTTCCAAATCGAGGCGGGCGCCGTGATTTTAGCCATGGGATGCCGCGAACGCCCCGCAGGCGCGCTTGGCATCGCGGGCAGCCGTCCCGCGGGCGTCTACACCGCGGGCACCGCGCAAAAATACGTCAACTGTAAGGGCATAATGCCCGGCCGCGAGGTCGTCATTTTAGGCTCGGGCGACATAGGCCTCATCATGGCCCGCCGCATGACCCTTGAGGGCGCCAAAGTCCACGCCGTCTGCGAGCTTTTACCATATTCGGGCGGCCTCGCGAGAAACATCGAACAGTGCCTCAACGACTTCGGCATTCCCTTAAAGCTTTCGCACACCGTGGTAAAGCTTCACGGCCGCAAGCGCCTCGAGGGCGTGACGATAGCGGCGGTCGACGAAAACCGCCGTCCGATAAAAGAGACCGAGGAGTATATCCCTTGCGACACGCTCCTACTTTCCTGCGGACTTATCCCCGAAAACGAGCTTTCAAAAAGCGCCTCCGTGCCGCTTGACCGCGTGACGGGCGGCGCCACGGTCGATCAGGACAGGGAGACCGAGATCGAGGGCATTTTCGCCTGCGGCAACGTCCTCCACGTCCACGACCTCGTCGACTACGTCTCGGAGGAGGCGGCCATCGCGGGCCGCGCTGCCGCGGCCTACTTAAAGGGCGAAAAGAAAAGCGACGTTTCGGTTACGCTTAAAGCCTGCGACGGCGTCCGCTACACCGTCCCCCAGCGGCTCACCGAGGCCAAGGACGTGACGGTCTATTTCCGCGTCGCCGATGTCTATAAAGACCTCAAGGTCGAGTTAAGAGACGGCGAAAAGGTCATACTTTCGAAAAAGAAACTCAGCGTCGCGCCGGGCGAAATGGAAACGCTCGTCATTCCGGCCGATATAATAAAGGCGGCCGACGGCGGGGAACTGACGGTGGCCTTATCCGCCGACAGAAAGGGGAGGGTATAAGTGGAGACGAAAGAGAGAATTCTCACCTGCATAGTCTGTCCGCGCGGCTGTCGGCTTTCGGTAACGCTCGAGGACGGCAAGCCAGTCTCGGTGACGGGAAACTCCTGCAAAAGGGGCCTTGACTACGCAATAAACGAATGCACCCACCCGATGAGAACGCTCACCTCGACCGTAAGGGTCGAAGGCGGCGGCGTTATCTCGGTCAAGACGACCTCTCCCATACCGAAGGAGAAAATGTTTGCGGCGATGGAGGAGCTCAACCGCGTGACGGCGCCGAAAAGCACCGTCGCGGGCGATGCCCTTATCAAAGGCATAGCCGGCACCGACGTCGACCTCGTCGCCACCGAGGACGCGTAAAAGAATAATAATAAACCACGCCGCCCGCATCGCGGGCGGCGTGGTTTATTATTTTAATACCATTTTTCTACAAATTTAATTGTGTATTCTTCACCTGGGACGGCATCAAAAAAGGTGATATTTTCGTTTTTGAATTTGTCACCCTTACTCAAACTCGAAAGTAAAATGCCACCCGAAGCAACCATATAACCTTGACTGTCATAAATCTTGTAACCGAACATATCGATAGACGTGTCGCCGCCGTATGTTTTTGTTCCCGACAAGCTGATTTCCAACCAACTTTTGTAAGTATAACTGACTTCTTCAATAGTGATTTTTGATTCTATTTTTCCGCGGTAGTCTTTTAGCACAATTTCAAAAGGCAATTTTTCGGCAGTGACCGTGACGGATTTTACAGGTAGCGGCTCACCTGATTCGTTAAGCATCGGTGCAAATTTAATGGTGTATTCTTCACCGGGAACAGCGTCATAATAGTGAATGGTTTTTAATATGCGATCGCCAGTTTCTAAATCTGAAAGCGAAACGGTTCCTGAATCGACCAAATAACCTTTACCGTCATATAGTTTATAACTGAATTCGTCGATAGATGAATTATTTCCATAGGTCTTTTTAACTGAAATATTGATATCTAAACTCGGAAGTATAACGCCATCGTAAGAGTAAGTTACTTCTTCAATAACGAGTTTTGATGCAATGTTGCCGCTTTTATATTTCAGTTCTATTTCTAAAGGCAGGTTTGCAATTTTGAGTGTGGCGGGTTTTACGGGAAGACAGTATAAAGCTGTGCAGTTGACTTCGTCAAATTCAAAAACGTTGTCTTTATAAATTTTAAGAAAAACGGTCCCGCTTGCGGATAAGCCCTCCGCAACTTGAAACGCTGGTATTCTGATTTCCGCAAGATACTGCTCATCGCCGGCTTTGTTTGTATAGGTTGCGAAATCACTCTTTAAGACTTTTTTGGTCGCCGTATAAAGCTTGTTTCCCTTATCGTCGACAATTCTAATTTCAACCGTCGCGTCCGACGCGACAGCTTTATCGTTTTTGTCATAGAAGGCAAAAAACACGCTGTAATCTTTCGTGCTTGAATTATATTGAAACGACCAATCTTTAAGAGTGCTTACAGGATTGATGACCTGTGTGAGCAGAGAACACCCGCACATGCTGAAAACCAGCGTTAAAGAAAGTAATATAAGCAATGCCTTTTTCATTTTTACTTCCCCTTTTGGGCTATTTATAGCCTATATTGTATCATATATAGCCCATATTTGCAATAACTTTGTCATATAATAGAAAAAAATGTGGTGAAGTGATGCTTTATGGGAACTTATAACGCCGTAAAAAACAGAATACTGAATCTCTGCGAAGAAAAACGAATGACGATCCACGAGCTCGCCATTGAATCGGGTGTCGCTCCGTCTACAGTTAAGAATATTCTTTACGGAAAAAGCAAAAACCCGGGCATAGTCACTTTAAAAATGCTATGCGATGGGTTTGGCATTTCTCTTGAAGAGTTTTTCAATTCAAGTGAGTTTGAAAACTTGGAACAGGAAATAGAATAAAAGTTCTTTCTTTTTAAGAAAGAGCTTTTTTATTGCAATCCCGCCGCTTTTCGTGGTAAAATTATATTATAATCAAATTCGGAGGCAAATTATGACCTTCAAAGGCTTTTTGATACTGGTCGCGGCGATGAGCGCCGTCACCCTTTTGCTCTATCTTATCGATAAAAGCCGCGCCAAACGCGGCGCGTGGCGTATCCCCGAAAAAGTGCTTTTGGGGTGCGGCATCCTCGGCGGCGCCGCGGGCGGACTCCTCGGCATGAGGCTCTTCCGCCACAAGACCAAAAAGGCCTATTTCTGGACGGTAAACGGCATAGCTTTGATAGTCCACGTCGTCATTGCCGTCTGGCTGTCAACTAAGGGAATATAATCGCATCTCACGGGCCCCGCGCCCGAAACGCCGCGTTTCTTTTGAAACGCGGCAACTTTTTTCGCGCCGAAAGATGGGTTCAAATCCCATCTGCCGTAAAAGCGCGAAAAAAAGCGCCTTCCTTTCGGAAGGCGCCTCGGGCGCGGGGGTTTAATCCTTCATCTGCACGGGGGTTTTCTTGAAGGCGTTTTCGAGGAAGACGCGGTAGTCCTCGACGGGAATAGGCCTCGAATACAAGTAACCCTGAATGGCGTCGCACTTTATGCGCTTTAGCATCGCGAGCTCCTCGGAGGTCTCGACGCCCTCTGTGATGACCTTCATTTCGAGCGCCTTGGCCATCGCGACGACGCCCGCGAGGAGGTATTCGTCCCTGTTTCTGTTCTGGCTCTTCATAAGGAAGAACTTGTCGAGCTTTATGACGTCGAAGGGAAGGGTCTTTAAGGCCTTGTAGGACGAGAAGCCCTCGCCGAAGTCGTCTATCGCGCAGGAGAAGCCGTTTGCGCGGAGCACCGAAAGGGTCTGCGAGAGGACGTCGTAGTTCTCCATCGCGAGGCTCTCGGTGAACTCGAGCTCGAGGAAGTAGTCGGCTATGCCGTAATGCTTTTTGGTCTTGATGTAGAAATCGAGGAAGTCGGGGTTCTGGGCCGACGCTCTCGAGACGTTGACCGAAATAGGCACGACTCGCTTGCCGTTTTTGATGAGGTCCTGAATAAGCAGGCAGGCCTGGACGAATATGTATTTGTCAAGCTCGGCTATGAAGCCGTTTCTCTCGAATATCGGTATGAACTTGGAGGGCATGACCATATTTCCGTCGGGCCGCACCCATCTGACGAGCGCCTCGGCGCCGTCGATACGGTCGTGGAGTATGTTGTATTTCGGCTGAAGATACATCTTGAACTGGCCGCTCTTCAGAGCCGACTCCATGGCCTCTTCTATTTCGGCGATCTTCAGAAGCTCTTCGTGCGACTCGGCCTGATAATAGACGAAGATCTTGTCGCTGTTTTCGCCGACGGCCTCTTGCGCTATGACGGCGCGGTCGATCATTTCGGCGACGGTGTAGCCCGCGTTGCGGTCTATTTCATAGACGCCGAGGACTATTTTCGCGCGGTAGCGGCTGTTTTTCAGAGTGGTGAAATCGCTGACGTGGTCGACCATCTGCGTCAGCCTTTCGTTCGTCCCATCCGACACCCTGACGAGCATCGCGAAGCGTCCGTCGGTGAGACGGCCGTAGGTCTCGCGGCGTTCGAGCGCCTTTGCGATGACCTTCGAGACGTAAAGAAGCAGGTCGTTTGCCGTCTGGAAGCCGTATATGTTGCTTATATAGTTGAAGTTTTTGATGTTCATATAGATCATCGCATACTTGGTGTTGGAGTTATCGGCAAGCAGCGATGCGGAGTCGGCCTCGAATTTGCTCTGGTTGGCGCACTGGGCGATGGGGTCGGTATTCTCGGCGTTGGCCATCCTCGTGATGTATTTTCTGTTCGAGAAGGTGAAATAGAAGAACATGCCGAGATAGCAGGAGAGGACTATGATACCGACTATAAGCACCGACTGCAGAGCGCTGTTGATGCCCTCGGGCAGCACGGCGTTGGGGACGAGCATGACGACCGACCAGTCGGTGCCGGCGATCTTTGCGACCGACGCTATTCTTCTGCCCTCGATGTCGCCGACGGAGATCTCGGCGCCGTTGGCTATAGCGGCCATAATGTCCTGCTTGAAGGTGTCCTCGGCTTCGGGGTCGGCGGGGGCGCCGAGGGCGTCTGACACGCTCGTGTGGGTCTCGGAGTTGTATTTCTGATACTCGAAGGGGGCGAATATGATGGTGCCTTCAGTGTTGACGAAATAGAGGCACTTTTCGCCTATCGAGAATCCGCAGTCGTTATAAAGCCTCGCCGACGAGAAATAGGCGCCGACGGCCTTGACGGTCTCTTTGAGCGGGTCGGAAACGTAGACGACGAAGGCGTCGCCCTTGAGTATTTCGTTATCGAAATAAGGCTCCGAAATGCCGCTTACGCCCTTTTCGGCCATGGCGGCGACCTCGGCGGGGGCGTAGTTCAGGGCGTTCCCCGAGTCGTTGAGGATCCTCCCGTCATCGAGATAGCTTATGAGGCGGTAGCAGTCGAGCTCGGCGGCGTAGCCTCTCGACGCCTCGAAGGCGTCGAACTCGTCGGGATAGCTGTGGAAGGCGTCGTCGGCGTAGAAGAGGTAGCCCTCGGCCTCGGCGATATATTTGTTCATAACGGAGGAGATCACCAGCGCGCTTTGGGCGGTGACCTGCATGTTGTCGTCGATAGACTGGCTCCATACCGACTCGCGGATTATCGTATTGCCGAAGATAAGCACGAAAACCATGAGGACAAGGAGAAATATACCGACGAGCGGCAGTATGAAATTAAATCTTCCTTTTTTACCCGAACCTGATGCCACGGAAAAGGCCTCCGAAAAAATTATTTAAGATCCGCGAGCTCTTTCTTGAGGGCGTGCATCTTGTCGCGCTCCTCGTCGATGATCGCGGTATAGCGGTTGAAATAGTCGACGTCCGCGTCGTCCGGCGACTGATGAGTGAGAATAGCCTCCAGAAGCGCCGCCTGCGAACGGGTGCGGAGCTTTTCTGTCTTTTCTATCCTCGCTATGCAAGCTTTTATCTCTTTCTTAAGACGTAGTTTTCTGAACATTTTACGACCTGCTTTCTCAGTTGCTTTCATTAGCTTCGTCGTCCTGACTGTAAGGGTCCTCGGGGGTTATGTCGTAGCGGTCGAAGCTTTCGATGACTTTGTTGAGCGCGGCGTAGCCCTTGTCGGTCTCGCCGTCGAGTATATAGCCGATACCCTCTCTTATTTCGGGTATGTAGAGCCTGAACTGGTTGGTCATTCTTATCGAGGCGTAGTAGAGGTCGCTCAGGCACTTCTGCGTGGCCTCGTTCTCCTCGGTGAAGATCGCCATCTGTCTTACGACTCCGAGCTCGCCGGTTATCTCTCTGGCCTTGGTGTCGTAATCGAAGCCCGTCTCGTCGGCGATGGCGCTGTCAAGCAAAACCGCGATCCTTGTCATCGACTCGTGGAACTGATTCTGGCAGACGAGCTTGTTATGCGCCTGGGCGTAGAAGAAGAGGCTGATAAAGACTATTGCGGTCACCGCGAGAAGGACGATAGACGTGATAAGCGCGGCGCGGCGCATCTTCTTTTTCTTCTCTTCGCGCCTGTAGGACGCGTCGGGATTTTGCAGATACTGCATAAACGCGAATTTGGGGTCGTCGTAGTCTATGTCGCGTTTTTTCTTGCCGCGTTCGAGGCTTTCCACCGCCGTCTGGGCGGCCGACGCCTTCATTTTCTCGGGCGTGTCGGAGAGACCGTTTATGTCGGCGAGCGAGGCGCCCGTATCCTTGTCGGCAAACTCCTTCTGGAGCTCGTCGGCGGCTTTTTCGGCGTTTTCGGTGGCCTCGGCGAGTCGCTTTTCTCTCTCTTTTTTCTGTAAGGCCTCGAGCTTCAGAAGCTCTTTTTCCTCTTTTTCTCTCGATATTTCTTTTTCAGCCATCAGTTATCACCTCCGTCGGGACTTCCGTCCGACGAAACGGCGGCTTCGCCTTCGCTTTCGGGCGGAGTTCCGGACTCCGCGGCAGTTTCGGCGTGCGCCTTTATATATTCTTCCACGGCGAGCTTTTTGAGCTCCTCTTCCGAGAGAGCGGGGGCTTTTTTGCCCCGCTTCTTGCCGCCGCGGACGACGTTGACTATTTCAAATACTATGAAGAAGGTCGCGGGAGTTATGATTATAAGGAAAAACATGAGCGGACTTGTGAAAAACTCGACCACGGCGCCTATCACGGGAAGGCTCGTCACGTATTTTCCTATATACTGCTCCTTGTAAACGGGTTCGGTGTCGGCCACGGGGTTGGTCTTCGCGTTGTCGCCCTTGGTGCGAAGCGCCGTGCGGCCGTCTATTTCGTAAATTTCGACTATTCTGTGGGTGTTGGGACTGCCCGCGAGCGAGCCCGTCCTCATATAGAAGGTGACTATGTCGCCGACTTTAAGCTCCTCGAACGGCGTGTCGTCTATGAAGATATACGTTCCCGTCGGGATGGTGTCCTCCATGCTTCCAGCAACGATCTTAAGGACCGACCTTCCGAAAATCATGGGAACGGTGTTATTCATCCTTGCGGAAAAGAGAACGATGAAAAGAATCACAAGCAGAGCGAGGAAGGTATAGAGAACGACGTTGACTATAACGCTTACGACTTTTTTAGCTTTTGAACGTTCCTTTGCCAATAGTCATCACTCCGTAAAATAATAAGAGGCGGACGGGCGAAAGCGCCCTGCCGCCTCACGCTTCAAGCGCTTTTTTTCGCTTTTGCGGACTTTTTTGCGGCCGCTTTCTCCGCTGCGGCCTTTTTGCGTTCCTCGGCGAGCCTCGTCTTGCGTTCGAGGGCCAGAGCGGCCGATATGGCCTTCTTTATCTGTTTGTCGCGCGGGCCGAGCTTTTTCTTCCGGGTGACGCCGGGGACGGCCACGGGAACGGCCGTGACGGCGCGTTCTTCGCGCTCGATGAAATCGTAATCGTCTTCGGAAAACTCGTCGTGTTTCCTTATGACCTTGGGCGCTATCTTTGCGCCGGCGGTGCCGATGTTTTCGCCCATGCCGAGAAGCGCTCCGCCGTTGGTATAACGGAAAACGACGTATTGCATCGCCATAAGCGAGTAAAACTGCCTGAGCATCTCTTCGGGCGGCCTTTCGGCCGTGTCGGTCTTTATGATCTCAAAGCCCGCCTTGTCGTAGCTCTCGATATACTGCCAGAGGACGAGGCACTGCTTCAGGTAGATGTTTTTGGTTATGGCGTTGGTGCGCATTATCGGCGGGCGGACGAAGTTCTTGCCGACCGAAACGGCAAACTGCGAAGCCTTATAGCTGTCGATTATCTTGGATATGCGCTTGACCCTCGTCATGATGTCGGCGCCCTCTTCGCCGTCGTCTTCCTCGGCGTCGTAGGAGAGGTCGGTCGTCTCGACCGAGACGTTCATCTTGATATTGCCGTTTTTCGAGGGCATCTCGACGGTGATCTCAAGCTCGTCCGACTGCTCGTCGGCCGCGTATTTCTTGAGGGTGTCGAGCCTTCGGTTTATGAAAATATAGAGCTTGTCAATGAGCGTGGCCACGAATTTGTTTTCGTAGGTCAGTATGTTTTCCTCACGGAAAACGTTTAAGAGCTTCGAGGGGACGACGGAGCCGTCGTCCTCGATGCGGTTTATCATATTGGTGTGCTGGGCGAGGTGGCGGATGGATTTCGGTGAAATGTTCCTCGAAAGCTCGACGGGGAGTATTTTCTCCTCCTCGGCGATATCTCTGCCGGGATGCCTTATCCATACGTCGATGGCGGGCAGCGCGGCCTCGAGGGTCTTCACCCATTGCTCGTCTATCTGTTTCGTCATCTTTTTGCGGTTCATCGAGACGAACGCTTTCGAGCGGGCGAATTTCCGCATGAGCGTTTTATAGTAGGCGCTGTCGCCGACCGTTGCGCCGATATTTTCGGCGGTGGCTTCAAATACCTCCGCGCCGGGATCGTTAATCATTTCAACACCGGTCCTTAAGATCAGTAGAGCTTGGACAGCCTTTCGAGATAGGCGTGGCACTCTTTCATATTATTCTTACCGAATACCTTGGTCAGATATACGTCAAGCTCCTTGAGTTCGTCTCTCATAAGAGAGAGGTTGAGGCTCTCGAACTTTCTGAAGACCTTGGTCGCGAGGACGTAGTCGACGCCGTCCAACTCGGTGCCGCCGCAGGCGACGTAGACGGGAACGAAACCGTGGAGCTGCTTTATGATACGGTTACCGAAAGCTATGCGGAGCTTTTCGATAATGAAGATATCAAGATGGGAGATCTTATCCATGACAGCGTCGGAAACGGGATATTTCTCAATGGCCTCGCGGAAGAGGGAAGAGAGGTGGGCGTAGGAGATGTTGGCGGGCTCGGTGTCGGGCGCGTCGAAGGGCTCGCCCTTGGCGTCGAGGTTAATGGTGAGGGCGCGGTCGTAAACCTTATCGGAGACCGAGAAGGTCGAGTCGTCGTTATTCGCCGTGCCGACGTACCACATATTCTGCGGGATGGTGAGCTTGCCGCCGGCGAGGTGTTTCGGGTCGTTATCCCACGAAGAGGGGACGAGCTCGAGCTTCCACTCGCTGGTGTCGGGCATTTCGAGGATGGAGAGCATCTCCGCGAAGTAATACTCAACGCGGGCGATGTTCATCTCGTCGAGGATTATTATGTTGATGTCGTCGTTATAAGAGGCCTCGTATATTCTTTTGAGGACTTCGGTCTCGTTGAACTTCTTGGTGAATTCGTTGAAGTAGCCGAAAAGCTCGGTGCGGTCTCTCCACGAAGGCTGGACGGAGGCTATGGTCGCGTCGTGGGTGAAATATTTGCCCATCGAGTAGGGGAGGGAGGTTTTACCGGTACCGGATATACCCTGTAATAGAAGCATCTTGGTAGACGCCATGCCGGCGAAGAAGCATCTGATTATCTTTACGTCGTAGAAGAGGTGCATTCTCGAGCAGGCGAAATTACGGAAGCCCTGGCAAATATCGGTGAGCGACATATCGGTGACGTATTCGGGCGGGTTGAAATAGAGATATTTCTCGTCGACCTCGGTAAGTCTCGCGAAGCGGCTCTCGCCGTGGGCGGCGACGACGTTGGCGCCTTCGCCCTCGGTCTCGCCCTCGCCGGCGGTCTGCGCGGCGGCCGCGGCCTTGGTTTCGTGCTCTTCGGTTATGTCGGTAATGGCCTCGGCGAGCGCTCTTGCCGAGACGCCCGATTGCGAGACCTTAAGCGCGAGTATTCTGTCCTTCTCGCTGGTAAGACGCATGACCTCCTGATGAAGGTCGGCGATCTCTTCGAAAAGGTCTTCCTGACTTGCGAGCCTCTTGCGGAGTCTTATGTATCTGCGGATACGGAGATAGATAAGATAACCGATAAGTATCCAGATACTTATGACTATGAGTATCGCGAGTATGGAAAATACCCAGTCGAGCGCGTTAAAGGACGAAATATGGCGCGAGAAGATATTTGCGAATTCGACGATGTTGAAGATCTGGACAATTCCTTTGAACAGTCCCGAGAAAATCATTATAAACCCGTCGAATATCGACTGCATGAATTCGAAGAACCAACTCAAAAAACCGCTCATTACAAGCCTCCGTGGGATAGTAGATATAACTTATTACTCGGCGTCCGTACCCTCGGCCGCGCCGTCGGGCTGGGCCTCGCTCAGAGTCGGGGCCTCGTCGGCGGAGGGCTCCTCGTTCACAGAGGGAGCCTCTTTGGCAGCCGCGGCTTCTTCCGCCGCTTTTTTCTGCGCCGCGAGATATTCTTCTATGGCCTTTCTCTTTATCTCCTCTTCGTCGACGGCGACGGTCTTTTTCGACCTGTTGGCGACGATTATGGCGATGAAGCGATAGAGCTCATAGAGGAAGAACACGAGAAGGGGAATGACAATGCAGATAAGGAAACCCGTCGGAGTGCGGAGCCAGTTGATGGCGCCGCCGACGCCGGGCAGTCTGCCGCCCGAAATGCCGTTGTCCTTGCTCTCCCATATACCCAGCACGCTTTCGGGATAGACGGGATTTTCGTCGGGCACGGGGTTGGTGACCTTGTTGTCGCCCTGCGTCCTGTAGAAGGTCCTGCCGGTGGAGTCCGTCTCGACCGAAACGATTCTGTGGGTGTTGAGAACGGGCCTTTCGGTAGTCGAACCGTCCGCCATCTTAAGATACGTCGAATAGACGACGATATCGTTGACCTTCAGGTTGTTGCGGATATCGTTGCTGTCGGAATTCATCGACACTTTGACTAAGAGCAGGTCGCCCGCGTTGAAGGTGTCCTTCATGGAGTCGGTAAGGACGGTGACGGGCGAATAACCGAGAACGTTAGCCATGCCGTAATCGTTACGCGTCGAGGTGATCGCCACGACAGTAAGAAGCGCGGCGAAAGCGACGAAGATCCAGAGAATGACGTTGCCGATGATCTTCAGCACCTTCACAAAGGTCGAGTTCCCCTTATTGTTTTTTTCTTCTTTTTTAGTATTCATTTTCTGCTCCTTTTTTCAAATTGCAGATTGAATTGCAAGCAAGGGACGGTACCGCTATTTTAGCGATACTTTACAGTATTATATTATACTGTAAGAAAAATTGCAAGAAAATTTTTTATAATATTGAGAAAAATGTCAAAAAAACTCTTCCCTTGCCGCGTTTTTTCACCAAATCGACGGTATTTTTTACGTCGGGCTCGGCGTCAGCGTCACGGTATAGTTGCTGTCCGTGACCGCCGTGACGACCGCCGTGTCGATCGTCTGAGTGGTCGTGACGGTGATGTCGTAGCTCCTGTTCGCGAACGAGTAGAGCCCGGCTACGGTCGCGGCGTCGATGTCGAAGGTGATGTCGGCGTCGAAGTCGTAATCGATTGTCGCGCCGTCGGTCGCGTCGTCGTTATCCTTTATGGCGTAGCTGAAGGAGTAGAGGAGCAAGTAGTTATCGCCGGCCTTTATGGTTCCCTCAAAGGCGTCGAGGTCGAGCCTTAAGGTCTGCGCGTCGTCGGCGGAGCCGACGTTTATCAGATAGCAGTAAACGTCGTTGGCCTCGTCCTTTACCCAGTCGAGCGTTTGCGAAGCGCCCTCGTTTATGGCAACGCCGTTGGTGGCGGAGCCGACGTTGGGAGTAAAGCCCGTGGTCATGGTCGCGATCTGCGTCGCGTTAGCGCCCTCGGTATCCCAGTCGGCGTCGGTGTTCCAGGCGTTAATGGTCATAAGCTTGGGCCCGCCGTCGACCTGCTTCACGACCACCTCGGTGACGGTATGCTGGGCCTTCGCCACGTTGTAATCGTAATAGGTCGTCCTTCTTATCCTTGTCGTCGTCGTGGACGTCGGCGTCAGCGAGGCGCTGTCGTAAGTCAGCGTTCCGTTGACGGTAACGCCCTGCTTGACGTAGTTGACCGTTCCGTTCGACATCGAGATGGTCGAGTCGTTGGTGACGGTGACGGTGGTCGAGCCGTTTGCGGGCGTTAAAGACGCGATCGCGGACGGGATGACGGGGTCGGTGTTCGAGGAGGAAATGGCGGTGTTCTGGAAGGTCGCGCCCACGGGGTATTCGTAGGTCATCGTCGTTTCCTCGAAGTTTTCGACCACGGCCGCGCGGTCGACGAGCTGGGCGTTTGCCGCGATGTCGAGGTAAAGAAGGTAGGCGCCTATTCTTCCGGCGACCGATCCCAGCGCGTATTCGCCCGCGTTGACGGGGATCTCGAAATAAAACAGATTTCCGGTCGCGCTTGAACCGCTGCCGCTGTAGCCTAACGCTGAAGCGGTCCCGGGATGAGTTATCCAGTTAGTGTTGAATACAAGAGAATAATCGTCCGTTTTGGTATCCGACCATTCGTCGCCGGTTCCGTCGCCGTCGGTATCGAGATAATAGACGTAAGGCTTGGTCTGATCGGTGGATTTCCATATCTCCTTTATCTCTTTTATCGTTTTTATGTCGTTGACGTTAGCCGTTCCCGCTTGCACTTCGCCGTCTTCCTCTTTGTAGCGGTCGATGATGTGAAGCGAGAAGAAGCTGTCGTTATTGGTGAAGTAGGTGCCGGCGAAGAAGGTGATATAACCCTTTTGGTGAACGAGGAAGTCGATGCTGTCTTCGGGCATCTGGTAATTCGTTAAAGTATCGCCTTCGAGCTTTACCTTCGGCGCCACGATAAGGTTATCCTTGCTGATTCTGGCGTCCATAAAGTGAAGACCGTGTAAATCCGTAGTCCCGTCAAGAACGTCGTTGAACTGTTTTACGGCGTCGGCGAATCTCGCGTAACTGCTTATATTTGCGTTGGAAAGAGTGTGTATGCCGCTGCCGTCGACGGTTCGCACGTTGTTGTTGCTCACCTGTCCGCCGTTGTTGGTGCTCGTCAGGCCGCTCGAAAGGTTGCTTTTCCCGTATCGGGAAACACGGATATCGGATTTTCTGTCTGATTCTGTTTCATGGCTGCCGCCTATGATATAACCGGTGTTGCTGTCGATAACTGTGTAGGGCGAAGTCGTCGAGGCGCCGAGCGGAAAATATGAAAATTCGGCGGGCTCGGACTTTTCTATGCGGTTAACGACGGAAACGGTCGTATCGGTGAAGGTCAGCGCGGTATGGCTCACGGCGGGCGACGCGACGACGGGAGTAAATACAAGAACGTTGTTGCTGTTCGTGTTGCTTC
The DNA here is from genome assembly GCA_016281405.1 of Clostridiales bacterium. Lineage (GTDB taxonomy): Bacteria > Bacillota > Clostridia > Oscillospirales > RGIG5299 > RGIG5299. Next base: position 13,687 of record JAEEIO010000124.1, read on the forward strand.
TGCCCTGCCAAGCGTTGGTGTTCCACCTGATAAAACGGTTGTTGGAGTAGGCGTGTAATCTGCCGTTTGAATTCGTCCACGTCGTATAAGTGCTGTCGGCGTTGTTCGAGATCCTCAGCGTTCCGCCGTTGGAGCCCGCGTCGCGGAGATAATAGGTGGTCGTGCCGACCAGCGTGCTTATTTTACCGCTCGGGTCGTTGGAATTTGAAAAGATCCATACGGTATGTCCGTTGTCGGAGTAGGCGGCGGTTGACGTTCCCGTTCCGATGCTCGGGTTGTTGGTCGTGCCGTTTACGTTCAGATAGTGGCCGTCGTAGCTTATGGTATAGCCGGTGAGGGCCGCGCGGTCTTCCTGCGCCTTCCACCCGTTGTCATACTGAATGTAAGCCTCGCCGTCTTTTATGGAATCGGCGGTTTTGGTCCAGACCGTGCTTCCGACGCCGCCTTCAGCGATAAGACCGTATTCCCCTATCTGATCTCTTCTGCAGGTCCAGGTCGTGCCGTTGGTCTGAATACAGATATAATAGGTATAGTTGTTCCAGCCGCCGTTGTAGGAATAGGAAATGCGGCCGTTGTTATTGAAGGTCCACGTGGTGGAATTCGTAGTCGAGAGAGAGAGACTGCCGTTGGTGTTGTTGACGGAGTAAAGATAATAGGTGTTGCCGTTTGCGGAATTGGTATACAGCGTGCCGGTGTTATTGCCGGATCTGAACCACTTGGTCGACGGCGACGTTCCTCTCGTGATGGCTCCGTTATTTTCGTTCAGATAATAAGTGACGTTGTTGCCGTCGGTGTAAGAGATATAATAATAAGTAACCGCGCGTATTTCAAGAGTGCCGTTGTTATTGTAAAGGAAATATTTGTTGCCGTCTTCGTCCTGAGTATAGATGAAATTGTCCGCGTCGATCATCCACTTGGTGTTGCCGCCGGTCGGAGTGGTGTTCGTGAGACCGTTATGGTTGTTGTTGAGGTTCAGATAAGTCCCGTTATGCTGAATGTAAAACGCCGCGGCCGTATCGTTCGTTTCGTGGATCTCGACGACGTTTTTATAGGTCGAAGCTAAATATTTGTATTCAGTCGTTTGCGTTCCGTTTTGTCCGCTTGCAGCAAGAACATATTGCCCGGAGCCGTCGTTTGCGGCGGTATACATATAATAGAAGGTGTCGGAAGGCGCGCCGTTGCGTTCAACGGGGGAACCGATCATATTCCCGTCGGCGTCGTATCTTCTTACCTCGGTCGCGATATGGTTCGTCTGCGTGATCCTCGTCATATTGCCGAAGTTCGTGCCGTGGACGTTGCCTAAACGGTTAAACATATCCAGCATGTTTATCGAGCCGCCCCAGCCGGCGCTCGCGCCCTGCGACATGTAATTGAAGCGGCTGTTTGTTTCGGTCGGGGTGTCGACCTTCACGAGGACGACGTCGCTCGAGTCTCTGTAGGGCTCGGTCACGAAGCCGAAGAGGGTATAGTCGGAAAGATTGCTCGTGTAAGAGAGGGGAGTGGTCGCGCCGTTATTGGTTATAACGCCGTTGGTGGAGACCTGAACGTTCGAAACGGGGCCGTTGACGTAACCCGCGACGATGCCCGCGAGGGAATTGGTCGTCTGAGTCTTTATGTTGACGGTGTCAAGCCCGAAATTCTTTATTTCGTTGGTCGCGTTGTTATATGTATATCCCGCGGTGGGGGTAAATCCGCCGCCCGATTCGACCGCGGCGTTGACGGTGCCGCCGTTGCCGAGCGACCCAACGACGCCGAAAAAGCCGACGATATTAAGCCCGTTTATGTCGGCGGGCTTGTCGGTCCAGGCGTTGTTGCCCGAACCCTCTATATTCTGAACGGTGAGATTTGAAATTGTATGCCCGTTTCCGTCGAAATTGCCGACGAAGGGGTAGGTCTCGGTGCCTATCTGCTGAAGCACCCAACCCGTCATATCAAGGTCGTGCGAAAGGTAGAAATAAACTGTGTCGACGACCGAGCCGTTTTCGGAGACGTTGAAATATCCGAGCGCCTGGAGCCAGGCGAAATAGTAAAGCTGAACGGGATATTTTATCTCAAAGGCGCAGCCCTCTTCGGTCGGGTAATGCTGGATGGCGTTGCCGTTAGAGTCGTAGGTCTGGAACTGGTTGGCGCTCGTGCCGTCGCCGCTTTCGAAATAGGACTTGTGGACGTAGGAGGTCATATTCGGATCGGTTTCAAGACTGTTCGCGAACCAGCCGTATGCTATGGGCGCCGCGATAATGCTTATTAAAAGCGCGACGCAGAGAATAACTATATGTCTCTTTTTCATATCTTGCGCGGCTCCTTCCCTTAACTGAGCGAGACCGTCATCGTAGCGAGGTCGTTTACCATGGTGGTTATCTTACCGACGGCCGTGCTGGTGGTATCTATGCCGTTGGAATGCTCGAATTCGTTGACGAGGTCGGAATCGTAGGTTATATAGAGATAAATGTCGATATAGCCGTTCGAAATATCGGCGGCCGTATAATCGGCGGATATCGTTATGGCATCCGCCTTGGTTATGGACGTAATGGTCGAACCGCTCTTCTCGACTGTGGTGAAGACGGCGGACGAGCCGGCGGGCGTGTAGTTCTTATTGGTGACTATCTTGGTGTAGAGCGCGTTATCGAGGTTATTGTAGAGGGTGACGGCGTTCGCGCTGTACCAGCTGCCGTTGTTGGCGAGCGAAAAACGCATTATGCTCGTGAAATACTCGTTCAATGCGTAGCCGTGGGCGGCGCTGTAAACACAAGGATTTTTCGACGTGTCTCTCGTTATCGTCAGATGCACCGTGCCGCCGTTCAGATAGGCTTCGTCAATGTTGGAAAGCCTGATACGGACTATGGCGGGGGTATATCTGTTTCGTCTTTCGAAAATGGTGTCGTGGAACTGCATGTCGAGGTCGTCGATGGTCGGGTCGATGTTGACGCCGTTTTCGTCGGTTCGGCCCTCGCCGGTGTAGTGTACCGTTTCTTCCTTGACGTCGTAAACGTAGGCGAAATACTCGGCCATTGCCTCGGGGGTATTTATGGCCGCGGCCATGCCGTCGCCGTTAAGCGTTTTAGCGTTTACAAACCAGCTGAAAGACATATTGTAAGCGATGTATATTGTCACGGAGATAAACACGGCAAGAAAAATAAGAAGGACGACTCGCCCGAATAGATCCTTTGCCGAAAGAGTTTTATTATTCTGTTCCATACGGTGTCGTCCTCCCTTCTCATTTTTTTTGCTTTGCTTGTTCGTCTCTTGAAAAAATGCTCCAAGCGGAGTGCGCCTGGAGCATCTTTCAAGCTGTGTTGCCTTATCAGGCGGCAAAGTCCTGTTTTGCGCGAGCCGCAAAGCGGCGCGTTCTATTTATAGGGGTTGATCTTTTACGCCTGAAGGTGTTAATAACTGACTGTCAATCAGCGATTAGGCAGAGACAGTGGTGATACCGAAGATGACTTCGACGTTAAGGGTGTCGAGAGTGGCTTTGATGTTTGCAGATTTGCAGTTGGCATCTTCGCCCTCGAAGTAGATGTAGATCTCAACGGGGATGGTAGAGGCCTTCGCAGTGCCTATTGCGGGAACGCTGGTCTGGCTGGTAGCGGTATTGATGAGACCGGTCGCAGGAACCGCAGTGGCGGTAGTGTCGGTGGAAGCGCCGCCGACTTTATAAGAAGTGGTCGCGTTGGCAACGGGGGCATAGATGAAGAGCTGGGTGCCGACTTTGACGGCTACGCGGAGGGAAGCGTCGAGCTCAGCACTGGTGGAAGCACCGGAGACATTGACCTTGTTGACGTAGAGAGCGTCATATTTCTCGCCCGAACCGAGAGCGATGGCGTTACCGGAGGACTTGATCCAGAATTTGTTGAGAAGAACGTAAGCCTTTTCAACATCATCTTTGGTGCTGTCGGTATCGGCGTCGATATAATATACGCCGGTTTTGCCCGAACCTTCGTCTCTCTTCCAGTTGGTGTCGGCGGAAACGGTCTCATAGGTAGAGGCGGCCTGGCCGGCTTTCGCATCGTCGGGAGCGTCGGACTTGTTGTGGTACCAGGTGGATACGTCAGCCGTGCTGGTGGGGATGAGGTCTACGAGACCGCCGTACGAAGCGGTGGCGGAAACCTTCCAGTTGGCAGCCTGATCGGCGTCGAGCTCATTGATTATGAGCAGGCCGTCTTCGGCAACGGCTTTGACCTGCATACCGGTAGCGGTGACCTGAGTGTTCATCGAGAACCAGGCGTAGGTGGCCGAACTGAGGCTGAGCACTGCTACGAGCAGCATGGCGATTGCGGGTAAGATCTTTGCTTTTTTCATGGTTGTTTTCTCCTTTTTTGATTATTGCCGTCTTTCCTTAAACGGCTTGTTGATTAAATTATTTATATGAAGCCCTTTCGGGCGACATACCTTGTTAAGAGGCTTCTATTATCTCACAGACCATATCGACCTTGACTCTGCCGCCGACTATGCTTGCTTCGGCGGGGTAGTCGACGCATTCGGGATCGTTTCCGTTCAGCCATATCACTATGGTGTATTTCGTGACGTCGCCGGGCTGGAAATCGGTGATCTTGTTCTCAACGACGGTGGCGAGCTTCTCAAAGGGGACGGTCTTTTTACCGGCATCGTATTCCTCGGGGCCCGAACCGTCCTTCTTGATCTTCGCGTAGGTGGTGGGCACGCCGTCGACGTAGAGGGTGATGTAAAGCGCTTCGTCGATGTTCTTGGTGACGTTCGACAGGTAGACGCCGTATTTGTAGGTTATCGTCGACTTGCCCATGTTCTTGCAGTAGAAGGTGTAGGCGATGTATTCGCTTCCGTTGTGGCTTCCGTTTATGCTGTCGACGTTTTGCTCGATCTGGTCGTAGCTGATGTTGGTTATCTCTTTTATCGACTTGGCGTTGAGCCTCGCTATAGGCGTTTCGAAGGTGGGCGTTTCCGAAAGGGTGAGGCCCTGGTCGACCATGTCGTAGCGGTCGAGGCTGACGGTGAAGCTTGAGTATCTGTCGTAGAAAACCGAGATGACGTAGGCTATCGCAGTGAGGGCCACCAGGCAGATAAGAGTTATTGATAAGCCCTTTAGGAGCATGCTCGCCGATTTGACTCTGAATGCGGTATTATGAAGTTTAGCGTCCGTCAATCGGTTTCACCTGCCTTAAAGATAAGAGCTGTCAGTTTCTGATGTAAAGCGCCTTTTTCGGGCTTCCCGCCGCCTTGCCCTCGTAGAGCGATATGCCGTCGGGGAGGAGGGCCAGTTCTTCTTCCTTTCTGACCGAGCCCGCTATCGCGAGGGTCCCGCCGGATTCGGCGTAGGTGAAGAAGGCCGAGGTCATTTTGACTTTTCTCTCGTCTTTGCTCTTGAGCGAGTCGATGACCTCGCGGTCGGCGATGACGTAGTCTAAATCGAGATCGGAGAGCTTCATGATCGGATCAAGCGATCTTCCGACCGATGAGAGCAGGAAATTGACGCCCATGGATTTTATTTTCTTTACTGCCGCGGCGGTCTTTTTCAGATCCGAGAAGAGGATCTCGAAGGGAATCTCGAGGCAGAGTTCATCGGGAGAGATGAGCCCGTCGCCGAGCACCTTGCCGAGGAGGTCGTGAAAATCTTTTTTCAAAAGCAGCCTTTCGGGGACGTAGACCGAAACCCACTCGAAGGCGAGGCCTCTCGCTTCGAACCGCCTTATGTCTTCGACGACCTGTTCGAAGGCGTAGAGGGCGAGCTTTTCGCACTGTTCGCTTCTCTCCGAGACTTCTCTGTAGTCCTTCGGCATCAGAACTCCGATGTCGGGGTCGTTGATGCGAAGCTCGCTGAGGTAAGCGACGGTGGTCCGGTATTGTCTGTTCTTGACAGGTCGGTAGTAAATCTCGAAATTAAGAAGGCCGGTTGAGTTGATAGCCATTTGATATCCTCCCGACTCGCCGGAAAACAAAAAAACCGCATCCCCTTTTTACGTTGGGGACACGGCAACCGGCTGACTTTAATACTAAAGTCCCTATGGCTTTGCGTCGCCGACTCGCGTCGGTTTTGCTTTTGATACACCGCAATTATAGCATGCCTTTTTTTCCTTGTCAAGTACTTTTTCAAAAATTTTTCAAAAATTTTTTCGAAGCCTTTTTTTACCCGAAAAGACGCCGAAACCCTTTACTTGTAAATAATTAAATGATATAATATCTAATTACAGAGTATTTACCACATTATATTCGCGCGCGTATAGGCTTATGCCGCGTAAAGACGGAGGAAAAAAGTTTGCCCGAAAAACCATTTGAAGGACGCTTCTATTATATAGAAACCTTCGGCTGTCAGCAAAACGAGCGCGACAGCGAAATAATCGCGGGCATACTCGAGGATCTCGGCTTTTTGCCTTCGGACGTTTTCTCCGCCGACATCATCATATTCAACACCTGCGCCGTCCGTGAGACGGCCGAGGAAAAAATAAAAGGGAAGATAGGCGCCTTAAAGGCTCTCAAATATAAGAATAAAGACCTTGTTATAGGCATAGGCGGCTGCATGACCGCCGTCGAAGAGACGGCAGAGGAAATATATAAGACTTTCCCCTTCGTCTCCTTCGTCTTCGGAACGGGCGCCCTCGAAAAACTGCCCCGCCTGATAAAGGACGCCTTCAACGGCCGCCGCACCCCCCTCGGCGACGAGAGCGGCGAGATACCCGAGGAGCTCCCCTCCGTCCGCCGCGACCCCTATCGGGCCGACGTATCGGTCATGTACGGCTGCGATAACTTCTGCACCTACTGCATCGTCCCCTACACGAGAGGACGCGAGCGGAGCCGCTTGCCCGACGAAATACTGAAAGAGGTCTCGGCCGCCGTCAAAGGCGGCGCCAAAGAGATAACCTTACTCGGCCAGAACGTAAACAGCTACGGCAAAGGCCTCCCCGAAAAGACCTCTTTTCCCGAGCTTTTGTCTTCCGTCGCCTCTTTGGAGGGCGACTTCCGCGTCCGCTTTATGACGAGCCACCCCAAGGACGCCTCCGACGCCCTTTTCGAGGCCATGGCGGCAAACCCGAAGATATGTAAACACCTCCACCTCCCCGTCCAGAGCGGGAGCGACCGCGTCCTCAAGGCCATGAACCGCCGCTACACGGCGGCGCATTATATATCGCTCATAAAAAAGGCGAGGGCGCTTATCCCCGACCTCGTCGTCACGAGCGACATAATAGTCGGCTTTCCGGGCGAGACCGAGGAGGACTTCGAAGAGACCCTTGACCTCCTTCGCGAAATACGTTTCGATTCTCTTTTTACCTTTATATATTCCGTCAGGCGCGGCACCCGCGCCGCGACTATGGAAGGAAAAATCGACGAAAAGACGGCTCACGCCCGTTTCGACCGCCTCGTCGCCCTCCAGAACGCCGTCTCGCGCGCTGAAAACGAGGCGCTCGTCGGGAAGACCCTGCGTCTTCTCGTCACGGGAAAAAGCGAGACCGACCCCGCCGTCTTAGCGGCGCGAAGCGAGGGGAACAGGCTTTGTCACTTAAAGGCCGACCTGTCCCTTATCGGAAAATTCGTAAACGCCGAGATAATTTCGGCGAAAACCTGGTCGCTCGAGGCGAGCGTAAGACCTTGAAAGCAGGGGAAGTAAAAATGGCGCTGTCACCCATGATGGAACAGTATCTCAAAATTAAAAAGGAAAACGAAGACTGCCTGCTCTTTTACCGCGTGGGCGATTTCTACGAAATGTTCTTCGACGACGCCAAGACGGCCTCGCGCGAGCTCGAACTCGTCCTGACGGGCAAGGACTGCGGCCTCGAGGAGCGCGCCCCCATGTGCGGCGTGCCCCACCACGCCTGCGACTCGTATATTGCGCGCCTCGTCGAAAAGGGCTACAAGGTCGCCGTCTGCGAACAGCTCGAGGACCCGCGACTCGCCAAAGGTCTCGTAAAAAGAGACATAATAAGGATAGTCACCCCCGGCACTCTCACCGACGAGAGCTTTTTGTCGGCGGGCGAAAACAGCTATATAGGGGCCGTCTGCTACGACGGCGCCGACGAGGCGGGACTGGCGTTTGCCGACGTCTCGACGGGCGAGGTCTACTGCATGGCCGCCAAAGGCTCGCCGCTCGAAACGATACTTAACGAAACGGGACGTTTTTGCCCGAAAGAGCTTCTGATCTCCGAAAACCTTTTACAGAATAAAAAGGTCTACGGTTTTCTGAAAAACCAGATAACCGAAAGCCTCACGACCGTCCGCGCCGAGGCCTTTTCGAATCCCGACGCCGTAAAGCTCGTCAAAATGCACTTCGGCGACGCCGTCTCCGACGCCCTCGTCTCCGACAAGAGATCGGCCGTCGCGGCGCTCGGCGTAATGCTTTCCTACCTCGCGAGGACGCAGAAGGTCAACCTCGCCCACATGAACAAGCTGACGGTCTACGGCACCGACCAGTATCTCTCGATGGACGTCTTCACCCGCCGAAGCCTCGAACTGACCGAGACCATGCGCTCCAAAGAGAAAAAAGGCTCGCTCCTATGGGTCATAGACGGCACAAAGACCGCCATGGGCGCGAGGCTTCTTCGCCGCTCGCTCGACCGTCCCCTTGTAGACTGCAACCGCATAAACCGCCGTCTCGACGCCGTCTCGGAACTGCTTGAAAAGACCGCGCCGCGGCTTGAAACGGTCGAAAAACTCTCCGAGATATACGACCTCGAGCGGCTCCTCACCAAGATAGTCTACGGCACCGTCAACCCGCGCGATATGCGCGCCGTCTGCGCCACGCTGAAGGCGGCCGCCGCTATAAAAGAGGCGCTTTCGCCCTTTACCTCGCGCCTCGTCTCCGAGCTTCGCGGCAGGATCGACCCCGAGACCGAGCTCGCGAACGAGATCGACGCCACAGTCGTCGAAGACCCGCCGCTTCTTGTGAGCGACGGCGGTTACATAAAGAGCGGCGTCGACTCCGAGCTCGACGAATACAGAAAACTCATCGGCGGCTCGGAAGAGTTGTTAAAAGAGATCGAAGAAAAAGAAAAGGCGCGGACGGGCATCAAGCTCAAAGTCGGCTACAACCGCGTCTTCGGCTACTATATCGAGGTCACGAACTCCTTCCTCTCCAAAGTCCCGCCCGATTATATAAGAAAGCAGACCTTAACGGGCGGCGAACGGTTCATAACCGAGGAACTGAAAGAGCTCGAAAAGAGCATACTTACCGCGAGGGAACGCATCGCCGCCGTCGAGGCGCGGATTTTCGCGGCCTTACGCGAAAAGGTGCTTTCACGCATATCCGCCTTGCAGCAGACCTCGTCCGCCGTCTCCGAGCTCGATATGCTCTGCTCCTTCGCCGAAACGGCGAGAAAACGCAATTACTGCCGTCCGACCGTCGACAATTCGGGCGTCATAGATATCAAAAACGGCCGTCACCCCGTCGTCGAGGCGATGCTCTCCGACTCGGTCTTCGTCCCGAACGACGCCTATCTCGACACCGACGAAAACCGTTTCGCGCTTATCACCGGCCCCAACATGGCGGGCAAATCGACCTATATGCGCCAGATAGCCCTCGCGGTCATTTTGGCTCAGATAGGCTCCTTCGTCCCCGCCTCCTTCGCCCGCATAGGCGTTGTGGACAGAATATTCACCCGCGTCGGCGCGGCCGACGATCTCTCGACCGGTCAGTCGACCTTTATGGTCGAGATGAACGAGGTGGCCTCCATCCTCAAAAACGCCACGCCGCAGAGCCTGCTCATATTCGACGAGATAGGCAGAGGCACCTCCACCTTCGACGGCATGAGCATAGCGAGAGCCGTCTCGGAATACGTCGTCGACAAAAAACGCCTCGGCGCCAAGACCCTCTTCGCGACCCACTACCACGAACTTCAGGAGCTCGATTCGATAGAGGGCGTCCACAACTACTCGATAGCCGTCAAAAAGCGCGGCGACGACATAACCTTCTTACGCAAGATAGTCAAGGGCGGCGCCGACGACAGCTTCGGCATCGAGGTCGCCAAGCTCGCGGGCGTGCCCGACGAGGTCATCAAAAAGGCCAAATCGATACTCGTCGAGCTCGAAAAAGGGGAACGCCCCTCGCCCTCGCCCCGCCACGCCGAGCTTTACGAGGAGGAAGAGCCGCAACAGTCCTTCGGCTCTCTGGCAAGGGACGAGGTAATAGAGCGGTTAAGGACCGCCGACTTGAACGTCCTCACGCCTATTGAATGTATGAATCTTCTTTTCGAACTCAAAAAGACGCTCGATTCCGAGGGAGGAGAGAATTAAATGGGAGTTATAAACCTTCTCGATAAGGAGACGTCCGTCCGCATCGCGGCGGGCGAGGTGGTCGAAAACGCCGCCTCCGTCATAAAGGAGCTTATCGAAAACTCCATAGACGCCGGCGCGAAAAAGATTACCGTCGAGATAAAAGAAGGCGGCAAAAGCTACATCCGCGTCACCGACGACGGCGCGGGCATGGCCTACGACGACGCCCTCCTTTGCTTCGAACGCCACGCCACCTCTAAAATAAGGACGGCCGCCGACATCGCGGGCGTCTACACCATGGGCTTCCGCGGCGAAGCTCTCGCGGCCGTCGCCTCGGTCGCAAAAGTCACCCTCTACACCAAACGCAAGGAAGACAAGCTCGGGACCGAGACCGTCGTAGAGGGCGGCGCCGTCAGAAAGCACGAGGAGTCGGGGCAGAAGGACGGCACCACCATGATAGTCAAAGACCTCTTTTACAATACCCCCGCCCGCAAGAAGTTTTTACGCCGCGACGCCACCGAGACCCTTTACGTCTCGCAGATGGTCGAGCGCGAGGCGCTTGCCCGTCCCGATATTTCCTTCACCTTCATAAAGGACGGCGTCGAAAAGTTCTTCACCGACGGAAGCGGCGACCTGCTTTCCGCCGTCACCTCGATTTACGGCCGCCAGCTCGCCGACACTTTGATAAAGGTCGACTCCGACAACGGCGGCGTGGTCGTCCGCGGCTATATCTGCCGCCCGACCGCGGCTCGCGCCACCCGCGACATGCAGCTTTTCTACGTCAACCGCCGCTATATCAAAAACAAGACGCTCGCCGCCGCGGTCGAAAACGGCTATTCCAACGAGCTTATGACCCGACGTTTCCCCGTCTGCATACTCTCGATAGAGGTCTCGCCCACCGAGACGGACGTCAACGTCTCGCCATCCAAGACCGAAATCAAATTCTCCGAAAACGTCCCCGTTTTCGACAGCGTATATTTCGCCGTCAAGGCTACGCTTGCGGGCGGCTACGACAAGGAACGCTTCGTAATGCCCGAGTCCGAGCCGAAAAACGACTTTGAAAAGCTCATAAACTCGGTCGCCTCCCTCGTCACCGAGGAAAAGCCGCCCAAAGAGAGCGGCTGGGACGTCGAAAGCAAGTCCCGCTGGGACGGCAAGCTCGGCGAGGTCTTTCACGAGGAGCCGACCATAGGCGGCAAGCCTCTGAAAGAGGTGGTCTCCGGGGCTCCCGCCCCGAAAGCCCCCGAAAACGAGAGCTTCATAAAAACGCCCGCCGTCGTGAGCGCGCCCGAGGAAAAGGCCGCTCCCGCCGCCGACTACGTCATCATAGGCGAGCTTTTCAAAAGCTACCTCGTTGTCGAGCAGGGGGACGAGCTTTTGATAATAGACAAGCACGCCGCCCACGAACGCATTTTATTTGAAAAGCTCAAAAAAGAGGCGGCGCCGCCCGCGTCGCAGCTTCTGCTCGTCCCCGAGACCGTGGAACTCTCGGCCGAGCGCGCGGGCGCGCTTTCGGCCTTCGAAAAGCGGCTCGAAAGCTACGGCTTTTACTGCAAATATAAAGACGGCGCCGCGGTGATAAGCGGCATGCCCGCGGGCATCGACCGCGCCGACGCCGAGGAGGCGCTCTGCGAGGCGCTCGACATACTCGCGGGCGGCAAGGGGAGCGACAACGCCGTAAACGACAGAATATACCACTCGGTCGCCTGCCGCGCCGCCGTCAAGGCGGGAGTGCCGCTGCCGCGCGAAGACCGCGAAAACCTCGTAAAGATGCTTATGGAAATGCCCGACATAAGATACTGCCCGCACGGACGTCCCGTCATGACCGTCCTCAAAAAAAGCGACCTCGATTTGCGCTTCAAAAGGATCTGAAAATGAGCGAAAGACCGAAAGTTCTCGTAATATGCGGACCCACCGCAACGGGCAAGACCGCCGCGGCGGTCGAGGCCGCCCTCATGCTCGACGGCGAGGTCGTCTCGGCCGACTCGATGCAGATCTACAGGGGTATGGATATCGGCACCGCCAAGCCGACCGAGGCCGAAAAAAAGGGCGTGCCGCACCACATGATAGATATTCTGGACCCCTCCGAAAGCTACAGCGCCGCCCGCTATAAAGAGGACGCTTACGCCGTCATAAACGATATAATCTCCCGCGGCAAAACCCCGATTTTAGCCGGCGGCACGGGACAGTATATCTCCGCCGTCACCGAAAACCTCGCCTACGGCGACGTCCCCGAAAACAAAGAACTCCGCGCCGGACTTAACGCCGAGGCCGCCGAAAAGGGCGGCGCCGCCATGCTCTCCCGCCTCGCCGCGGTCGACCCCGACGCCGCCG
>JAEEIO010000125.1 GCA_016281405.1 Clostridiales bacterium
GGAAGGAGGGAACCAAAAATGGCTGAAATTCATCTCAAGGAACACGAGTCTCTTGACAACGCTCTGCGTCGTTTCAAGAAATCCTGCTCGAAAGACGGTACTCTTTCCGAACTCCGCAAGAGGGAGCATTATGAAAAACCCAGTGTGAAGAGGAAGAAGAAGTCCGAAGCCGCCAGAAAGCGCAAGTTCAAGTAAGCGCGGCGTAAAGAGCGAAAGTCGGCGTCACCTTTACGGTGACGCCGTTTTTTTGTTGCAATTAAAATATGGATATGATAAAATATATAAAATATAACTTAAAGAGGTAGTTTGATATGAAACGCGGTTTTCTACGTATAATTTCGCTTACGCTCGGCTGCGCGCTTTTGGCGGCGGGCTTTTCGGGTTGCGGTCCCGCGCCCGAGCCCAAGCCCCAAAAAACCACGACGGGCTTTGACAGTTTTGAAATAACCTACTACTGGGGACCGCAGGGCGACTCCCTTATAACGGACAAATGGTTCTGGGAGGCGGCGGCGGAAGCGGGCTTTACCTCCGTGCCGCTCGAAAACGCCTCGACCGAGGCCAACAAAACAGCCCTCGGACTTTTGCGCGAATGCGGCCTCACCTGCTCGGCGCTTTTTGACGCGAGGATGCTCCGCGTCCTCTCGAGGTCTTACTCCGAAGAGGAGATCGAAAAAATAGTCAAGGAGGTCGTCGACGATTACGCCGACTACGCCGACGTCATAAAGGGCTGGTGGATAATCGACGAGCCCTCCGCCGCTCAGTTCAAAAAGCTCGGCGCTCTCGTCGCCGCCATAAAGAAGGTCGACCCCGAGAGAAACACCTTCATCGACCTCTTCCCCACTTACGCCAAAGCCGAAAGCCAGCTTAAAGCCGACGACTATCAGAACTACGTCGACAGATTTATGGTAGAGACAGTTCCGCAGTATATGTCCTACGACCACTATCATTTCAGAATAAACAACAAGGCGAAAAAGGGCTTTTACACCAATTTCGAGATAATAAGAAAGGCCGCTCTCGACGCGGGTATCGACTATATGATGATAGACCTTCTCACCAAATACGGCGACAAGAATATAGCCGACGTCACCCGCACCCAGCTTTTATGGGAGGTCAACATGTGCCTCCTTTACGGCGCCAAGAGAATATCGCACTTTACGTATTTCGTAAATCAGGCGATGGTAAACGAGGGTTGGAATAACGCCTGCGTAAACGACAGACACGAAAAATATCCCCACTTCGAGGACGCCAAGGTCGTAAACACCTACGCCCTTCCCCTTGGCCGCGAGCTATTTAACAAAAAGAGCGAGGCGGTTTTCCACCTCGTCTCCGACCCCGCCACGCTTGAGGAAGGCTGCACCGCCTACGAAAGCTACGGCGCCCTCGGCGCCGTCACGGGCGACGACTTTGCCATAAGCTTCTTCTCGGACGGTTGCTTTATGATAATGAACCGCCAATTCTTAGACGGCGAAACCAACACCATCGTCATGAACGGCGTCGCCGCGGGGCCCGAATATTTCGATACCGCAACGGCCTCGTGGAAGCCCTTCGAGACCAAGAACGCAGACGGCGCCTACACCCACACCTTCGCCGCCGCCGAAGCACTTTTATTCAGAGTAAAATAACTAAGGAGCAAAAAACCATGTCGAACAATTCGGAAACAAAGGCGCTTTACGGCGTTTACAAGTCGCTTTGCGGCGGCAAAAAGCCTTCTTTCGGGAGTCCTTCTCTCGAAAAATACGTCGGGCCGCTTTGTAAGGAGCTTGCGGGCAAAAAACCCGAGGCGGTATTTGCAAGCCCGAAGGAGCCGGCCGCTTTTAAGGGCTATGAAAAAATAGGCCGCGTGACGGGCGAGGGCTTTACCGTCGCCTTCTTTAAGGACGGCTCCTTCCTTGCCTTAAACGAAAAGGAGAGCAAAAACACCCTCCGTTTCTGCGACCTCGAGGGCGGTCTTTACTGCTTCGACCTCATAAACGGCGGCTGGCGCGAATGCGCCCCGCGAAACGCGGGCTACTACGCCCTCGGAGCGGGCGCCGGCGAAGGGATGCTCTTCAAGGTAGTGAAATAACGAAAATAAAAATACCGTCCCGTTTCGGGACGGTATTTTTTTGGTCTGCATCAGTTGCCGAGCTTGGCGGTGGCTATCTTTATGCCGGGGCCCATGGTGGTCGCGACGACGCAGCTCTTTATATACTGGCCTTTCGCGGCGGCGGGCTTGGCTTTGATGATGGCGCCCAAAAGCGCGTTGAAGTTCTCGCCGAGCTTTTCGGCTCCGAAGGAAGCCTTGCCTATCGGGCAGTGGATGATGTTGGTCTTGTCGAGACGGTACTCGATCTTACCGGCTTTGATCTCCTTGAGGGCGCGGGCGACGTCCATGGTCACCGTGCCGGTCTTGGGGTTGGGCATGAGGCCCTTGGGGCCGAAGATCTTACCGAGACGTCCGACGACGCCCATCATGTCGGGAGTCGCGACGACGACGTCGTATTCGAACCAGTTTTCGTTCTGGACCTTGGCGACGAGCTCCTCGGCTCCGACGAAATCGGCGCCGGCTTCCTGGGCCTCTTTGGCCTTGTCGCCCTTGGCGAATACGAGAACGCGGACCGATTTGCCGGTTCCGTTGGGAAGCACTATCGTGCCTCTGACCTGCTGATCGGCGTGACGGGAGTCGACGCCGAGTCTGACGTGGACTTCGACGGTCTCGTCGAATTTGGCCTTAGCAGTTTCAACGACGAGCGCCATGCCCTCGGCGGGCTCGTAAAGCTTCGATTTCTCGATAAGCTTGGCGCTGTCCTGATAATTCTTTCCTCTTTTCATGTTTCTTTCTCCTTGTTAAGTGGTTGTTCGGATAAATCCTCCCACGTTTGAGACCGTCAGTCCTTGACGGTGACGCCCATGCTTCTCGCCGTGCCGGCGATCATGCTGACGGCGCTTTCAAGATTCGCAGCGTTGAGATCGGCCATTTTGGTTTTGGCTATCTCCTCGAGCTGAGCTCTGGTGATAGAAGCGACCTTGGTCTTGTTCGGGACGCCCGAGCCGCTCTCTATGTTGCAAGCCTTCTTGATAAGGTCCGCCGCGGGCGGGGTTTTGGTGACGAAGGAGAAGGAACGGTCCGCATAGACGGTTATGACGACGGGTATGGTGAACCCGATGTCGTTCTTCGTCCTCTCGTTGAATTCCTTGGTGAACGCCATGATGTTGACGCCGTGCTGACCGAGAGCCGGTCCGACAGGCGGCGCGGGAGTGGCTTTTCCTGCGGGGATCTGCAATTTGATGTATCCCACTATTTTCTGAGCCATGAATAACACCTCCTTAATTATTCAATGTGGTAAACGGCGAAAGACTTTTCGTCTTTCTCCCACTGGGAAGCGTCCGCTTCCGGTTCATTAACGCGATTTCTCGCTTTAATATCATTTTTCAATGGCGGCGACTTCGTTAAGCTTCAGCTCAACGGGAGTCTCTCTGCCGAACATCGAAACCGTGACCTTGACGAGATCCTTATCTGCGTCGATAGCTTCGACGACGCCCACAAAGCCCTCGAGGGGCCCGGTGAGGACCTTGACCTCGTCGCCCTCGGCGTAGCTGATACTGACGACCTTCTTTTCGACGCCCATCTTGGCGACCTCTTCCTCGGTGAGAGGAACGGGACGCGACCCGGGGCCGACGAAGCCGGTGACGCCGCGTATGTTGCGGACGAGATACCAGCTCTCGTTGGTGAGCACCATCTTGACGAGGACATATCCGGGGAAGAGCTTGCGCTCTATCTCCTTCTGCTCGCCGTTTTCCTTCTGTTCGACGACCGTTTCGGTGGGGACGCGGGCGTCGACTATGGAATTGTCGAGCTTTTTGCTTTCGATGAGCTTTTCAAGGCTCACCTTGACCTTGTTCTCATAGCCCGAATAGGTGTGGAGAACATACCATAAAGCCTCATCCATCGTTTACACCCCGCTCTTATTTATTGAATATCAGCTTGAGCAGGTTGATGAACTCGCCGTAGAGCCACGCGAGCAGCCAGTTGAGACCGCCCAGAAGCAACGCGCATACGACGACGACGACAAGGACTATTATGCTGTTTTTGAGTATCTGCTTCGGTGTGGGCCAAGTGATCTTTTTGATCTCGGAGAAAAGGTCCTTAAAGTAGTTCTTTATCCGCACGAAGATGTTTTTCTTTTTACCGTTCGCGGGGACGGCGGTTTTTTCAGCCATCGGACTTCCTCCTTACTTCGTTTCACGATGAAGGGTATGCTTTTTGCAGAAGCGGCAGTATTTTTTGAGTTCGACCCTGTCGGGCGTGTTCTTCTTGTTCTTCATCGTGTCGAAGTTTCTCTGCTTGCACTCGGTGCAAGCCAACGTGATTTTAACTCTCATGTCGGCACCTCCTAATCTGGCCTCCCTGATTCTTTCCGTTTTTTGCGGTCAAAAAAATAACCATCCGAAAAGATAGGTAGAGATACTATACCACAAAACTTTTTCTTTTGCAAGTTATTTTTTCAAAAATATCCCTTTTTTCAAAAAAATATTGTGAAAGGGGGGCTTTTATGGTAAAATAAATAACCTGAAAAGGCTATTTTTATGAAACGGAGTGACTGAAATGAGAGATTACGCGAAGGAGACCGAAAAAAGAGTCGCTTTCATAAGAGAGGTTCTTGAAAACGCTCGCGCCTCGGGCGTTATTTTCGGAAACAGCGGCGGCAAGGACAGCGCCCTCGTCGGCATACTCTGCCGCAAGGCGACCGAAAACGTCTTAGGCGTCATTATGCCCTGCGAATCGAAGCGAAACTTCACGATAGACAAGGACGACGGACTCGAGCTTGCCGAAAAATTCGGCATAAAGACCGTCAC
>JAEEIO010000126.1 GCA_016281405.1 Clostridiales bacterium
AATTTCGCTTAAAATCACTTTTTAAGCCTCCGAAAAAGAAAATGTCTTATTCTAATATAATATAATATTATTCGCCGCTTGTCAAATAAAAAACCGTCGGAAGTGTTCTTCCGACGGTTTCTTTCGTCATATCGAGCCGCAAAAGGCTTTTGCGGCGGCGTTTATCCTTTCGGACTCCTCGGGGCTTCCCGTCTCGCAGTAAATACGGAGAAGCGGCTCGGTGCCCGAGAACCTTATGATGATCCACCCGCCGTCCTCAAACCAGACCTTCACGCCGTCCCTGTAATCGACGCTCTTTACGGGCGCGCCGAAATCGGGGAGCGCCTTGTCGGTGAAGAGGACTTTCATCATCTCTTCGCGCTTTTCTGCGGCGAACCTCATGTCGTCCTCTATGACGAAGGTCTTCCCGTATCTTTCGTCGATCTCGTCCAGAAGCTCGCTAAGCCTCTTACCGGAGACGCATATCATCTCAACGAGCACCGACGCGGCCAGAATGCCGTCCTTGCCCTTGATGTGCCCCTTTATCGTGAGACCGCCCGAGCTCTCGCCGCCTAAGATAGCGTCGTATTCGTCCATGCCCGCGCTTATATATTTGAAGCCTACGGGGACCTCGATGCACCTGCAGCCGAAATCGGCCGCTATTCTGTCGAGCACGCAGGTCGTCGCGATATTTCTCACGCAGTCCCCGCGCAGTCCCTTATATTTGAGGAAATAATAGTAAAGAAGCTCGAGCACGCGGTTGGGATGGATGTAATTCCCGTGCTCGTCGATAATGCCCAGCCTGTCGGCGTCGCCGTCGGTCGCGATACCAATGTCGTATCCCTCGTCGACCACCATCGCCTTCAGCTTGTCGAGCGTCTTGGCGGTCGGACTCGGGAGCTTGCCGCCGAAAAGCGTGTCGTGGCGGTCGTTTATGACCCCGACTTCGCAGCGCGCGATGGAAAGCACCGTCTGTAAGGACGTCTTCGAAACGCCGAACATCGGGTCTAAAAGCACCCGCAGGTTTTTCCTCTTTATCGCCTCGACGTCGATCTGAGCCAAAATGCTGTCTATATACTCGTTCGAGATGTTTTCGTCGACTATAAGCCCCTCGCGGCGTCCCGCCTCGAAGTCGACCGACTTGACCTCTTTTACCGCCTCTATGGCGGCCTCGATCTTGTCCGTCACGTCCTTCGCGGCGTCTCTGCCGCCCGCGGTGAAGACCTTAATGCCGTTATACTCGGCGGGGTTGTGGCTCGCCGTGACCGCGAGCGCGTAGGGAACGTCCGCCTGCCTCGCCGCGAACATGATCATCGGCGTCGGCGCGTCGCGGCCGATAAAACGGACTTTCACGCCGTTTGCGGCGAAGACCTCGGCGGCCCATTTCGCCGCGAAATCGGAGAGAAAACGCCTGTCGAAGCCTATAACGGTCTCCTTTTTGAGACTGTCTTTTTCAAAAATATCGCAAAGTCCCTGGACGAGAAGCTTTACGTTCGCCTTCGTGAACTCGTCTCCTATGACGGCTCTCCAGCCGCCCGTTCCGAATTTTATCATAACGAAGCTTCCTTTCAGTCGAGCCTGCAGACGCCCTTCGAAACGGCCAGCTTCTTGGCGGGATAACCCATCCTCGTCACCGTCTCGATGATGCTCTCGGTCTTGTCCTTCGCGCAGTAGACGTAGAGGCATCCGCCGCCGCCGGAGCCGTTGACCTTACCGCCGAGCGCCCCGTTTTCGAGCGCCGCGTTCAGAATGGTCTCTATCTTCTTGGTCGACGCTCCGAGCCCGTCGCGGAGATTGCAATGGTGGGCGTAAAGCAGCTCGCCGAATCTCTTTTCGTCTATCTTGTTTTCAAACATCATCTTTTTCGCCTCGAGAAGTATCTTGTGGTTCGAGACGTTTGCCGCCACCTTGACAGCGAGCGCGGGCGTGATTTTATTCAGAAGCGCGGGCGTTTCGGGATTGTCCACGAGATCTCTTATCGAGGTTATCCCGTAGGGCTCGAGTTCTTTAAGACCCGCGATGGTCGGCGCCTTGGCGTCGGCGAGAACTTTAATGGTGTTTTTCTGCTCGAGGGTGTCGAAAAGGATGAAATCGCCCTTAAGAGAGGCGTCAATGGGCGTCGCCTTGAAGCCGCCGTCCGCGAAATCGATGTGCAGAAGTCCGCCGACGGCCGACGCCACCTGGTCCATCATGCCGCCGGGATTTCCGAACTCCCTCACCTCCGCCGTGACGGCGATCTCGGCTATCTTATACGGGTCGTCCTTGTCGGGCGAGCCGCAAAGCTCCAAAAGCGCCTTTACGAGCACGACTATCATGGTCGACGAGGAGCACATGCCCTTGCCGATGGGTATCTCCGAGTCCATTTTAATATCGCACCCGACAAGCGGATAGCCCATCCTCTTCATGACGTTGACGGTGCTCCTTAAAAAGTCCGTCCGCGAGTTGTAGACGATAGGCTGCTTGAAGGCTATCGTCAGCCTGTCGTAGAGATTTTCGGTATTTTCCGCTCCGAGATAGTCGATCTTATTGGAGCGGATCATGATATTTATGTTGTCGCTGCCGTTTTCCTCTATCTCGGCGTAAAAGCGAAGGTCTATGGCCGAGGCTATGACCTCGAGATTGAGATAATCCTGATGCTCGCCGAAAAGGCACAGACGGCTCGGCGTAGCAACTTTTATTTTAGACATTTCAAAACACCCCTTGACAAAAATATATTAATAGTATAATATAAGCGTAGGAATATTTCTTTAGAAAATAAGACGAGAGTTTTACACATTTCGCCCGATTTTCACCATAATCGGCCGAAAAGGGAAAAATCCCGACCAATAATGCACTGCGGGGTGAAAAAATGGATGAATTCGTAATGAACCCGTTAAACGAGATAATCGACGTAACGGGCATTTACACGCTCCACTATTTCGAGTATTCCAAGACCTACTGCTTTCAGGGCGAGACTCACGACTTCTGGGAGATGGTCTATATCGACCGCGGCTCCGTAAGGGTCAGGGCCGATAAGCAGGTCATCCGTCTCAACCAGGGCGAGGCGGTATTCCATAAGCCCAACGAGTTTCACGCCATCGAGGCGCTCGGCGACTATTCCAACGCCGTCGTCATAAGCTTCGAGTGCAAAAGCCCCGCCATGGCCTTCTTCGAGAACAAGGCCTTAAAGTTCAACAAGCAGCAGCGCGAGCTTGTCTTCAGACTCGTCACCGAGGGTCAGAACGCCTTCGCCGAGCCTCTCAACATCGTCGACCTCAAAGAGATGACTAAAAAAGAGTCGCTCGATTTCGGCGCCATGCAGCTTATAAAACTCTATCTCGAAGAGCTTCTCATAATGCTCGCCCGAAGCAATAACGCCCTTAGCGACCGCGAAAAAAGTCCCGCGGGAAGCAGGGCGGGCGGCATAAACGACGTCTTCAACGTCATCGTCGACTATCTCGAGCAGAACATCGACAAAAACGTCACCCTCGACAGCGTCTGCGACCATTTCTATTTCTCGAAGACCTATATAAAAACGCTCTTCAAGAACAAGACGGGCAAGGGCCTTATCGGCTACTTCAACGAGATGAAACTCAAAAAAGCCAAACAGCTCATATCTTTAGGCTCCTTCACCTTCACCGAAATATCCGAGATGCTTTCCTACAGCTCGGTCCACTATTTTTCCCGCTGCTTCAAGACCTATACGGGCATGACGCCGACCGAGTATTATCTCTCGGTCAAAAGCACGGGCATACTTTAACGGAGGTTCACGATGAAAGGAAAACTTATAGTCATCGACGGCGTCGACGCCTCGGGAAAATCCACCCAGGCGGAGCTCGTGACAAAGACGCTTCTTGACCGCGGCGAAAACGCCGAGCTCATATCTTTCCCCTGCTACTCGGAGGAGTGGTCGGCGCCCGTCAGAATGTATCTCGGCGGACTCTTCGGCGACCGTCCCGAAGACGTCGGGCCCTACGCCGCCTCCTCCTTCTACGCCGTCGACCGCTACTGCTCCTTTAAGACCGACTGGGGCAAAAAACTCGAAAACGGCGTCACCCTCGTCTCGGCGCGCTACACCACCTCTAACGCCATCCATCAGGGCGAGAAGTTCAAAAAAGAGGAACGCGAGGCCTATTTCAAATGGCTTTACGACTTCGAATTCGTCAAGCTCGGCCTTCCCGAGCCCGACCTCGTCGTCTACCTCGATATGCCGCCCGAAAAGAGCCTCGAGCTCATGAAAAAACGCTACGGCGGCGACGACGGCAAAAAAGACATCCACGAAAAAGACTCCGCCTATCTTAAAAACTGCCACGAAACGGCCTGCTTCGCCGCAAAGGTCCTCGGCTGGAAGACGGTAAACTGCGTCAAAGACGGCGCCGTCCGCCCCGTCGAAGACATCACCGCCGAAATACTCTCGAAAATTGACGAACCGGAGGATAAATAAATGAAATGCGTAATACTTCTCGCCGAAGGCTTTGAAGAGGTCGAGGCTCTTTGCCCCGCCGATATGCTTCG
>JAEEIO010000127.1 GCA_016281405.1 Clostridiales bacterium
CGAAGAGATATTCGCCGCCCTCGACGCCGCCGAGGCGGGCTTCGTCCGCGACCTCGAAAAAGGTCTCGACACGGTGCTTTCGGAGCGCGGCGGCGGACTTTCCGAGGGTCAGCGCCAGCGCCTCTCGGTCGCGAGAGCCCTGCTTTACGACGCGCCGATACTGCTTCTGGACGAGGCGACGAGCGCCCTCGACGCCGACACCGAAAAGCGGCTGTTGACCAAACTTAAGTCGGAGGGCAGGACGGTCGTCATGGTCAGCCACCGCCCCGCCGCGCTTGAAATGTCGGAACGCATACTCACTGTAAAAGACAAAAAGATCTATTGAGTCGGAGTTAAAATGGAAAAGAAAAAAGCCTCCTTCGCGGATATTCTCCGCTTCACGGGAAAACTGTTTTTATATCAGTTCATTACCTCCGTAATGACTTTCTTTACCTTTATGGGCGTCACCCCGATTTTCGGGCTCGGAGACGTCTGGCAGCCCATACTCATCTCGGGCGTGCCGTCCGTCGTGATACTCTCGATGTCCTACCTCGAGGCGTGGAAATACGGCTCGCGCGTCAAGGGCGCCCACGGCGACGGCAGGGGACTCGTAAACCTCGGCGCGCTTCGCCTCGACGCCACCGTCGGCGCACTTCTTTTCGAGCTTCCGTCTATAATTTTTTATATACTTTTCGCGCTCGGCGAGGGCTGGGCGATCTTCGGGATATGGGCGCTCCGCTTCAATTTCGACGTCGTTTTCAGGGTGTTCGAAAAGGGCGGCGAGTGGGTCTATATCATCCCGTTTCTGTTTTTGATAACGCCGCTTCTCGCGACCATAGGCTTCAACCTCGGCTGCCGCGATATCTCGATAACCGAGCGGCTCAAATACGGAAAAAAAGAGAAATAAAAAAACGCCGTCCGCGAGGACGGCGTTTCTTTTCGCCTACGCCTTATCGTAACTCGGGTTGATATAATAGAAGTTCCTCGAGTCGAGCTTATCCTCGACTATGCGAAGCGCCTCGCCGAACCGCTGGAAATGGACTATCTCGCGCTCCCTGAGGAAAACGAGAGGGTCCTTGACGTCGGGGTCGTCGACGAGCTTTAAGAGGTTGTCGTAGGTTTTTCTCGCCTTCTGCTCGGCGGCCATGTCCTCGTGAAGGTCGGCTATGACGTCGCCCGAAGACTGGAAGGCGCCCGTCCAGTAGGGCTCGCCCGACGCGCTCGCGGGGTAGACGCCGAGGGTGTGCTCGGTGAAATAGGCGTCGAGACCGCCCTTTTTTATCTCCTCGGGCGAAAGCCCCTTGGTGAGCTGATAGATAATGGCGCCTATCATCTCGATATGCCCGAGCTCCTCGGTGCCGACGTCGGTCAGAGTCCCGATGACCTCGCCGTAGACGGCGGTAAACCGCTGCGAAAGGTAGCGCATCGACGCGCCGAGCTCGCCGTCTGCGCCGCCGAGCGCCGATATGATGACCTTCGCCGCGGCGGGATCGGGCTTTTTGATTTTTATAGGGTAGGCAAGCCGCTTTTCATAACAAAACATACTCGTTCCCTCCTATACCGTTTCCTGCCACGGCCACGGCAGACTGTTCCGCTCGGCGCCGTTTTTGACGGCGCTCCCCTGGCAGACGACGCCGAAGCGCCGTTCGTATTCGTCGGTCGCGGCCTTCTTGTCCGCAAGCGCCGCGTTGTAGTATGCGACGGCCTCGGCGCAGTCGGGATGGGTGTCTGAAAAGAGCCTCGCGTCGTCGGCCGCAAGCGTCAGCGCCGCCGTTTTGAGGATAAGCCTTCTTTTCTCATCGTCCACGGTATCCGCCCTCCCATTTGTAAGGTTTGTCAAGCTCCTTAAAGACGGTGCCCCGCCCCAGGGCCTTTTCTGGCTCGTAAAGCTCGCGCCACGCCTGGCGCGGAACGTAGGCGATCGCAAGCGGCAGACCGAGGGCGTCTATGCCGCTCCCCACGGGCGCCGAGGGCTTCGGCGACCCGACGGGGCCGCAGGACGTCTCGGGCGGCCTTTCGGGCGCGGACGGCTTTTCGGGCTTTTTCTTCGCAACGGCGTCGAAATAGCCGTCGCTTTCGAAAAATGACTTGTAATCCATCGCTTTTCTCCTTGTAAGTATTGACATCGCTGTCAATCCATAATATGCAAAAAAACGGGGTCGGTGATATTTCACCGACCCCGCGTCGAAACCGCGTTATTTCTCCGAAATTATAAGCTTCTCGAGCGCGTTCACGACGAGCTCGAGGGCAGGCGCCGTCTCGAGGTGGTCTTCGTCGGGAAGGCCTCTCTTGCGGCGGTCTTTGTTCCAGAGCACGCCGAGCGCCGCCCCCGCGCGAACGCCCAAAGAGGCCGCGACGGTAAAGATCGCGGCGCACTCCATTTCGGAGCAGAGCACGCCGAGCTTCATATAGGCGTCCCATTTCGATAAAAGTTCGCCCGCGATGGGGCTTTTTTCGGGCTCGTGCTGGCCGTAAAAACTGTCCTTGCTTTGCACCACGCCGACGTGGAAATCCCTGTCGCCCTCTCTCGCCGCGGCGACGAGCGCCTCGGTGACGGAGAAATCGGCGACGGCGGGATATTCGGGCGGCGCGTAGTGGAGCGTCGTCCCCTCCTGCCTTACTGCCGCCGACGCGACGACGACGTCGCCGCCTTTGACGTCAAGGGCCATGCCGCCCGACGTGCCGACCCTTATGAAAGTATGGGCGCCGCATTTTACGGCCTCCTCGACGGCTATTGCCGCCGACGGCCCGCCGATGCCCGTCGACAAAACGGTCACCTTTTCGCCCGCCAGATAGCCGTTCCAACTCACGAATTCGCGGTTTTCGGCGACGAAAACGGGATTTTCGAGATAAGAAGCCACCTTTTCAACGCGGCCGGGGTCGCCTGTGAGAATAACGTATTTACCTATGTCGCCCGGCTCGCAGGCAATGTGATACTGCTTCATTTTTTCTCCCCCTTTAACGACTTTTTCTCTCTAATTTTCATTTTGATATGTCTGAAAAGCAGACGGAAAAGCGACGTGACCGCGAGCGCCGCGAAGGCCGCGCCGACAAAGCCCCATCCCGCCGTAAAAATGAAGAATACGAACGCTCCCGCGAGCGCAAGGCAGGCGAGGACGCCGAAAATCACGTCGGTCGGCTTATATACGGGCGGCTTTTTCTCTTTGAAAAAGTCGAAAAGCCAAAGGACGAGAAACCGCGCCGCCGTCGCCGCGACGGCCGAGAGCGCCGCCGTCCATACCGAAAGCGACGCGCCGTAAAGCATGGGTATAAATATGAGCGAAAGCAGGGCCGCGAGCCACCCGAAGACGAAAGAAAGGCGGTCTTTGATCATAAGCGCGTAGATGCGAAAGCCGTCTTTAAGGCTGTTGAAATGGGTCGCCTGCTTTTTCTCGGTGTCGTAGATGGTCGCTATCGGCGCCTCGTCGATGAAAACGCCGCTGTCGACCGCCTTTATGAGCATATTCATCTCGTATTCGAAGCGGTCGCCCCTGATCTCGGAGAAGGGAAGCCGCAAAGAGGGCGAAAACGCCCTGACGCCCGTCTGCGTGTCGCTGACAAGCTTACCGAAAAAGAGCCAGAAGAAGAACCTTGTGAGAGTATTTCCCGTCCGCGAGCGAAGCGGCATTTTCCTTATTTCCCTGCACCCCAGAACGAGAGTGTTTTCGCGGCCCCCGAGCTTCTCCGCGGCCGCGCGGATATCCTCGGCGCGGTGCTGACCGTCGCAGTCGGCGGTGACTACGGGCTCATCGGGGTATTTTTCCGCTATATATTTGAGTCCCGTTTTAAGCGCGCCGCCCTTCCCCTTGTTTACGGGGTATCTTATAAGCTCGGCGCCCTTTTTTTCGGCTTCGGCGAAAATACCGTCGTAGTCGGGACCGCCGCCGTCGTCGACGGCGACGACCTTATAACCGCATACCTCTTTTATGCGGTCGAGAAGCGCAAGAAACTTTTCGTCGGGTTTGTAGGCGGGGATAAGGATTATCATATTATGCTCCGTTCAGTTTTTATCGACTACGGCGACGAGGTCGTAAAGCTCGCATCTGCTCGAGTAGACGGCGCTTATTCTCTTGCCGTTGAATATCATGGTGACGCTCGACCCGCCGTCGAGATTGTAGGCGTTTTTACAGCCGAGACCCGCGAAGATGTCTCGTAAATGCGGCAGGCCGAGACCGCCGCTGTCCGAGGTGCTCGAATCGTCGCGGTGGCCGTCGGCGACGACGAAATAGTAGTGGTTTGCGTCGACCATACCGACGCCCGAACGCGGATTCCAGTTGCCTATCCTGCCGTAGGCCGAGAAATCCTTGACGGGCTCGCCGTCGATAATGAGGGCGGGGCCGAAGTCGAGGGTGAACTTGACGCCGTCGTTAAGGAGCGAAAGACCCTTGTCCTTCGAGGCGTAGTCGGCGCCCTTGAGTATCTTCATGGAGTTGTCTTTGTAGACGGCCACGAAATTGAGGTCGTTTTTCTGATACTGATAAAGCGCGCCGTCGATTATTTCGATGCCCCTGCCCTTGGAGCGATAGCCGTATTGGTCGCCCGTTATGGCGAGTATCGCGCCGTAGGTCTTTGCCATTTCGACGGTGTCGACGTTATAGGCGGGACCCGTGCCGAAGCCCTTATCGGAGATGATGCGGCGAAGCGCCGACGGCTCCGAAATGATTATTTCGGCGACGTAATAGGTGGTATCGCGCTTTTTGCCGCTCGTCTCGCCTATGAAGGTGTCGCGTTTTTTGTTTATGTTTATCTCGACCGCCGCGCTCTTATAGTGCCAGTAGCCGTTTTCGGGGTCTTCGACAAGCTCCGTTTCGACGACGGGCGGCGGATCAGACGAGGGGTCGTCCGAAGACGTGACGTCCGACGAGGGGTCGTCAGACGAGGTCACGTCCGACGAGGTCACGTCCGACGAAGCGGTGATCGGCGCGACTTCCTTGTTAATAAGGAAACGGTCGGCCGCCCAGACGCCGAGCAAAAGCGCGAGCGCGAGGATGGCGACGACAAAGGGGATGAAGCTTTTGGTCTTACTCTTTTTTCTTACTACGGGCATGTCATTTTTCCTCCGAATTCTTATCGAGATATCTCGAATGATAAAATAAATACTGTTGAGCGAGGCCCGGGTAGGCCCCGAAGCGGGTGTGGTCGAGGTCGCCGTAAAAGCGCTCCATCGTCCGCTTTATCCACACGTCGACGGGGAAGGCGTCGAGCCTGTGGAACCCGAAAAGCAGAACGCAGGCGGCGACCTTGTCGCCCACGCCCCTTATCTTCTTCAGTTCGGCGGCGCATTTCTCGTAGGGCGCCGACGCCATATCGGAAATATCTATTTCCCCGCCGTTCCACTTTTTCACGGCGTCCTCTATGTAGCCCGCGCGAACCCCCGCGCGGATGGGAGCGAGGTCGGCGGCGGTCACGCCGTCGAGGTCGCGGGGCGTCGGGAAGGCGAAATACTTTTTTCCGCC